>JAOZUV010000224.1 GCA_029938505.1 Bacteroidales bacterium
TGGAAAGAGGTGTTGCTTTTAGAACAAAGAATTTTGCTATCGGGAGTAGGATGGAACATTCTCAGGAAATTATTAATGTGGCTCAATGGGGGAGGGCTCAATTGTCTGGTGTTAAAGCGGCCGAATATCGATTGACTTCCAAACTTAAAAACAATCAATCGGTTTATACTTTTTGTATGTGTCCGGGAGGAATTATTGTTCCTTCAGCAGCCTTTGATAAAACCAATACGGTGAATGGGATGAGTTTGTATCAACGAAATAATCATTTTGCAAATGCAGCTTGTGTAGCATCAGTAAATCTGAATGAAATGCTAGGAAAAGAAGTGAGTCCGCTTGAAGCTTTGGATTGGCTTGAAGATTTAGAGAAAAAATTTTATGAAATCACTGGTGATTTTACGGCAGCTGCATGTAGTATAAAAGATTTTATTTTCGGAAAATTAAGCAGAGACTTTAATAAAGAATCAAGCTATCCATTTGGACTTAAACAAACACCTATCTGGGAATTTTTACCTCCTCAAATTAGTGATGCCATGCGTAAAGGATTAATAGATTTCTCTTCTCGTTTGAAAGGTTTTGATACTGGAAATATTATGGGATTAGAAAGTAAAACTTCATCGCCTATTCAAATTATTAGAGATGAACACCGTCGTGCTGAAGGAATTGATAATTTGTATGTAGTAGGTGAGGGAAGTGGTTATGCAGGCGGAATTATTTCGAGTGCCGTCGATGGAGTTAAAGCAGCACTTTCAATTATTCAGTTTGAGTCTTAAGATTTATCTTTTCCCTTTTTTAAAAAAACAACATTTTGCTTGCCAAGCTACTATCAAAGTGGTTAATACTGCCAATATTAAATAGAAGGCTAAGCAAAACTTATTCTGTGTGCAATTTTCAAATAAATTAAAACAACCGCAAATAACTGTAAATACGTAAAATGCTAACCATACAGCAGGAATAAATACGGCTAATTTTAAAATAAATTCCAGAAGGTTTTTATTTTTCATAATATTACATATAAGAATAGTTTAAATACAAATACTTATAGTTTGAATAAAAATTGCTTAAATTTATTTATAGATTTCCATAAAAAACGTAACCTTCACAATTACTACGATTACTAATTTCTCCGTTTAAATATTGATTAATCACGTCTGAAATTTTTCCTTTAAAACCTAAAAATACTTCAATATCGTTTGTACATAAAATTTTGATTGCATTTTTGCCCATAGTATCTGCAAGCATTATGCTAACTCCTTTTTCTGCTAATAAAGGCAGGATTTTGGATGTGTAACGACAACCATGAGGGGAGTTATATAATTCTAAATTATCAATACTATTATCATCATTTATTGTATAAATTGAATAATACTTACAATAACCGAATGGAAAACCAACCATGTCATTTTTAGTCGGTATAGCTATTACTTTCATCTTTTAATTATTTGTCATTAAACATTTTTCCACTTTTTAATCTTTTCCCTTTCCCTTCACATTCTTTATCCGAATGCTTTTTTAAGTCTAAACCTTTACCTAATTCATATTCGGATTTTTCTTTGTTTTTACATTTTCCCAATTTTCGTCCTGTTTTTGATCCTTTTTTTTCGGGACCGCTTTTATCTAACTGTGGCATAATGATTTTAATTTATTGTTGAAGAATTAATTTTTATAGCCTTCCCATTTATAAGTGCTTCTGCAATTTTTTGGTGGGCACTACTGATTATCCTGCCAAAGGTTTGGCGGCTGATTTTCATTTTTTCAGCAGCTTTGTTTTGGTATAATCCTTCCAAATCAGCTAATCGAATAGCTTCTAGTTCATCTAGTTCGAGGGTGACTTCAGTAAGTTCTCTGAGTAGAATTCCGGCAGGCTTATAATAAGTTACATTGGGCTGGGTTTCGATGTGTCGTCTATATTTAGTTCTTGGCATATGCTTGCTATATTTCATGCAAATATAAGCATATGCCCATAATAAATATAAAAAATCTAATTATTTTTTTCTGAAAGGTTTGCGATTTTTTTGTGGTCTCCTTTTAAAATACTTCTGTTTATTGTTCTTCGGGTCATATTTTGGGGTTTCTCCTAAATGTTCCGGAACAATCGCTTTATGGATACTTTTTTCAAGTAGTTTTTCGATTTGTTCAAATTTTCCCTGATCCTTTTCATTGATTAAGGTAATGGCTACACCTTCGGCTTCTGCACGAGCAGTACGGCCAATACGATGGATGTAATCTTCTCCATCATTGGGTGCATCATAATTTATGATAAGGTCGATATTTTCTACATCAATTCCTCTCGAAAGGATATCGGTTGCTACCAAAATATTGATTTGCTTATTTCTAAACTTAAGCATGACCTCTTCACGCATTTTTTGATCTAAATCAGAATGAATTTCAGAAACTTTCATCCCTGACTGATTCAATGCTCGGCTAAGATCTTTAGTGCTACTTTTGGTTGAGCAAAATATCAGAACATTTTTTCCTTTATTATTTTTTAATAGATAAGAGATTAAAGGTGTTTTTTGAGCATCATAAACGACATAAGCCAATTGTAAAATGCGTTCGGCTGGTTTCGAAACCGCAATATTTATTTCAAAAGGATTCTTTAATATTTTGCGGGCTAGTCCACGGATTTCACGGGGCATAGTTGCCGAAAACATTAAACTTTGTCTTTTCTTAGGAAGATAATTGATTATTTTTTCAATATCTTCATGAAAACCCATATCAAGCATTCGATCAGCTTCATCTAATACTAGGAATTTCAGTCCGTCGGTTTTTGCATATTCTTGGTTTAAGTGAGCAATCATTCGACCCGGAGTGCAAATCACTATATCTGCACCTTCCGTTAAGGCTTGTTTTTCTTGTGTAAAAGTAGTGCCATCGCCACCACCATAAATAGCCATTGAACTTAATCCTGTGAAATAGCCAATTCCTTCCATTTGTTGGTCAATTTGCATGGCTAATTCACGTGTAGGAACAATCACCATGGCTTGTATGCTATTTCCGCTTTTATGTGTTAAAATTTGTTGGATGATTGGGATTAAAAAAGCCGCTGTTTTTCCTGTTCCTGTTTGAGCGGAACCAATCAAATCCCTCCCCTCTAAAATTATTGGGATTGCTTGTTCTTGGATGGGGGTGGAGTCTTCGAATCCTAAAGATTCGATGCCTTCTTGTAGCGAGGGATGTAGTTTAAATTCAGTAAATTTCAAATTGTTATTTTTTGTTAGGCTCAAAGGTAGTTCTTTATTTTGATGTTCATATTTCTAAATATACTTGTTGTTTGTGTATACATATTTTAGGATGGGTCAGTCTTTGAGCCAATTCTCAATCATTTTATTACCAAATCCCGTAATAATTGATTCAGGATGAAATTGCAGTCCTTTTATATCATAAGTTGTATGACGAATGGCCATGATTACTCCATGTTGATTTTGAGCAATAACTTCTAAATTTTTGGGAAATACATCTGTTTCAGCAGCCCAGGAGTGGTATAAACCAATCTCTGAATTTTGAGGGATATCATTAAAAATTAAATCTTCTTTAAGAATATTTAAGGTTTGCTTTTGCCCATGAACTACTTTATTTAAATTATATAATTCACCTCCATAAAATTCGGTAATGGCTTGTAAGCCCATGCAAATACCCAATATACTTTTGTTTTCAGCATATTTGTCCAATATGTTTTTCATAACTGGAAAATCATCGGGGAGGGAAGGTCCGGGCGAAAATAAGATTTTATCGTAAGCCGCTACCTTATCCAATTTCACTTCAGCGTGATTGATGACATCCACTTCCGTCAATTTAGTTTCAGCCACCAACTGCACCAAATTATAGGTAAACGAATCATTATTATCAACTATCAATAACTTCATCAATATTTCTATCTTTGTCGGAATAAATCCGCTGAATAAATTTTGCTGTGCAAAGTAACGAAACATATTTCGAAAAACTAAATCAATGGGGTAAAGAGCAAACTCCTTTTTTCTTTTTGATTGATTTTGAGATGCAGAAACCATTGGCTTTTCCATTATCTGATTTGCCTGAGGATGTGTATTTTGAAGTACCCGGACGTAAACAGCTTCCTTTGGATAGCAATGGTTTACCAAGTCCTATTCAGTTTGAATGTGAGTTGCTTGATTATGCTCGCTATCAAAAAGCCTTTGATAATGTGATGCAGCATCTAAAACATGGTAATACCTATTTGCTTAATCTAACTTTGCCTTCAAAAATCAAATTAAACTTAAGCTTAAAACAAATTTTTGATCATAGTCAATCGATGTTCCGTTTGTTATTTAAGGATGAGTTTGTATGTTTTTCGCCTGAGATTTTTGTACGGATAAAAAAGGGTGTGATTTCCTCTTATCCAATGAAGGGAACCATTGATGCTGGCGTTGATAATGCTGAACAGAAATTAATGGAGAATCCGAAAGAAATTGCCGAGCATAATACCATCGTTGATTTGATTCGCAATGATTTGAGTATGGTTTCTGCCGAAGTGAGGGTAAAACAATTTCGTTATATCGATCGTGTGAAAACGCATCGTGGGGAGCTTTTGCAGGCCAGCTCCGAAATTGTGGGGAAATTGGCGGCC
>JAOZUV010000225.1 GCA_029938505.1 Bacteroidales bacterium
TTCGACCACTTTCGCCTTCACGTTGTAAACGTTGAAAATATGGAATTGCCATACCTAACAACTGAATCACAATAGAAGCAGAAATATAAGGCATAATACCCAAGGCAAAAATTGATGCATTGGAGAAAGCTCCTCCAGAAAACATGTCCAATAACGCTAAGATTCCTCCCTGTGTTTGACCTTTTAAGTTAGCCAACATGTGAGGATCAATACCGGGAATTACAACTTGTGATCCTAAACGGTAAATTAAAAGGATTCCTAATGTATAAAGAATACGTTTTCTAAGATCATCGATCTTATTAATATTTCTAATTGTCTGGATTAATCGTCTCATTCAAAAATAAAATTAGATTTTTGTTGCAACACCACCCTGCGCTTCAATAGCTTTTACAGCTGAATCAGAAAACGCATGAGCTTTAACTTCAATTTTTGCTTTTAATTCGCCACGACCTAAAATTTTAATCATGTCGTTTTTAGATGCTAAGCCATTTTCAACCATAACTGTTTGGTCTATTACCTTGAGTTTTTTAGTTTCTGCTAACTTTTGTAATGCATCTATGTTAATTCCATGGAATTCTTTACGGTTGATGTTCTTAAATCCAAATTTAGGAACTCTACGGTATAAAGGCATTTGTCCACCTTCGAAACCAAATTTACGGCTATATCCCGATCTTGACTGAGCACCTTTATGACCTCTTGTAGCTGTTCCGCCACGTCCAGATCCTTGGCCTCTACCAATTCTTTTTCCTTTTTTTATAGAACCTTCTGCCGGTTTTAGATTACTTAAATCCATTGTATATCAAATTAATGTTTTGTATCTAATTAAACTTCTTCGATTGTAAGTAAATGCTTTACTTTATCAATCATTCCCAAAATTTGTGGAGTAGCTTCAACCTCAATAGAATTATGCATTTTCTTAATTCCTAAAGCTTGTAAAGTACGCTTCTGGCGTTCCGGACGACCAATGCCACTCTTAATTTGTTTAATTCTTACTTTTTTCATGTATAAATAAGTTATTTTATTTGTCACATTGTAAATTGCCTAAGCTCCTTACATCATTCTGTGTTTTATCCGTTGAAAACAGTATTTAGGCTAACACCTCTTAATTGAGCAACAGCAATTGGATCGCGCATTTTTGTTAATGCATCAATCGTAGCTTTAACTACACTGTGAGGATTTGAAGACCCTTTAGATTTTGCTAAAACATCTTTCACTCCAACACTCTCTAAAACAGCACGCATTGCACCACCTGCAATAACTCCAGTACCAGGAGCTGCTGGTTTTAAGAAGATATAAGCACCGCTATATTTTCCGTATTGCTCGTGAGGAAGTGTTCCTTTTAATACAGGAACTTTAATTAAATTTTTCTTGGCATCATCAATACCTTTAGCAATGGCTGAAGTTACCTCTTTCGCTTTACCTAAACCGTATCCAACAACTCCGTTTTCGTTACCAACTACAACAATAGCTGAAAAACTAAACGTACGTCCACCTTTGGTTACTTTAGTAACTCTCTGAATGCTAACAAGTCTATCTTTGAATTCAATTTCGCTAGACTTAACTCTTTTTACGTTTGTATTTGACATATCCTTTAAAATTTAAGACCTCCAACTCTAGCTGCATCAGCTAAAGATTTGATTCTACCGTGATACAAAAAACCATTTCTGTCAAAAACTACAGTTTCGATTCCTGCTTCTTTAGCTTTTTCGGCAACTAATGTACCTACTAATTTAGCTTGTTCGATTTTAGTAACTTTTTGTGCAGCAATACCTTTATCTTTTGAAGAGGCTGCTAGTACAGTTTTTTCAGCTTTGTCATCAATTAACTGAACATAGATTTCGCTATTACTTCTGTATACGCTCATCCGTGGTCTTTCTTGAGTACCGCTTACAATCTTTCTGACTCTCATTTTAATTCTGAGTCGACTGTACTTCTTTTTATCTTTTATTTTTACGTTCATTCTATTACGAATTATGTATCATTAATAATCTATGCTGTAGCTGTTTTACCTGCTTTACGTCTAAGTTCTTCACCTTGGTATTTAATACCTTTTCCTTTATAAGGCTCAGGTTTCCTTAACGAGCGGATTTTTGCAGCTGCTTGTCCCACCAATTGTTTGTCGGCTGAAGTCATTGTAATCAAAGGGTTTTTACCTCTTTCTGTTACAGCTTCGACTTTAATTTCTGCAGGTAACTGTAGAAATATGTTGTGTGAGAATCCAACAGCAAGTTCTAAAACTTGTCCTTGAACGCTAGCTTTATAACCAACACCAACCATTTCTTGAACAATTTTAAATCCTTCAGAAACGCCTTTTACCATATTGGCAACCAATGCACGATATAAACCATGCTTTGATTTATGATCTTTACTATCTGAAGCTCTTTCAAAAGTAATGGCTCCGTCTTCAATCTTAACGGTAACTGCATTAGCATCTACTGCTTGTTGAAGTTCGCCCAATTTACCTTTTACAGTTACAACGTTTTTTTCGTCAACTGTTACCTGAACACCTTCAGGAATACTTATGGGTAATTTTCCTATTCTTGACATGGATCAAATCTCCTTATTAACTTATATAACATAAAACTTCTCCACCCACATTAAGTGTTCTGGCTTCTTTATCGGTAATTACACCTTTTGAAGTAGAAAGTACAGCGATTCCAAGGCCATTTAAAACGCGTGGCAAGTCTCTAGAATCAACATATTTTCTTAAACCAGGACGACTAATTCGTTGGAGTTTAGTTATTGCTGATAACTTACTTACAGGATGGTATTTTAAAGCAATCTTGACGATACCTTGTACAGTATCATCTTCGAATTTATAGTTTAAAATATACCCTTTTTCAAAAAGTATTTTAGTTATCGCTTTTTTCAAGTTTGATGCAGGAATCTCAACCACTCTGTGATTGGCTTTCACTGCATTTCTAATTCTGGTCAAATAATCTGCAATCGGATCAGTAAGCATCTTATCTCTATTTATTGTTTGTTTATATTATTTACCAACTGGCTTTTCTAATACCGGGAATTAAACCGTTTAAAGCCATCTCGCGGAAATTAATACGAGAAACTCCAAACTGACGCATATATCCTTTAGGACGGCCTGTTAATTTACAACGATTGTGTAAACGTACTGGTGATGCATTTTTTGGAAGTTTTTGCAAACCTACATAATCACCTGCTGCTTTTAATTCAGCTCTTTTAGCTGCGTATTTGTCAACGAGTTTTTGTCTTTTAACTTCTCTCGCTTTCATTGATTCTTTAGCCATGCCTCTATTTTTTTTGATTTTTAAATGGAAGACCAAATTCTTTTAACAACGCTAATGCCTCTTTATCGGTATTTGCAGAAGTTACAAATGTGATATCCATTCCGTTGATATTATTTACTTTATCAATATCAATTTCGGGAAAAATAATTTGTTCAGTCACACCAAAAGTGTAGTTACCACGTCCATCAAAACCTTTTTCGTTAATGCCTCTAAAGTCACGAACACGAGGAATTGCAACCGATACTAAACGATCAAGAAATTCATACATCTTATCACCACGTAAAGTTACACGAACACCAATAGGCATTCCTTTACGAAGTTTAAAGTTTGAAATATCTTTTTTGGAAGTTGTAGGAACTGCTTTCTGACCAGTGATCTTTGTCATTTCCTCAATACCAGTATCAATCATTTTTTTATCAGTAATAGCTGAACCTAATCCCTGATTTACAGAAATTTTCAACAACTTAGGAACCTGCATATTAGTTTTATAACTAAATTGTTTGGTTAAAGCAGGAACGATTTCATTGAAATACTGATCCCTTATTCTAGGTGTATATTTCATTACTTGATTACCTCCCCTGATTTTTTAGAATAACGTACTTTATTTTCAGTTGCCTCATCCAAACGTCTTCCAATTCTGGTTGCATTACCTGCACCATCAACAACTTTCAGGTTTGAAATGTGAACAGCAGCTTCTTGCTTCAAGATACCACCTTTAGGGTTAGTCGCATTTGGTTTAGTATGTTTTGAAATCATATTTACACCTTCAACGATAGCACGCTTTGAATCAATATCGATTTTCAAAACTCGGCCTTGTTGGCCTTTAGATTCACCGGTAATAACCATAACGGTGTCGCCCTTTTTTATATGTAATTTTGTTTGCATGATCATATTCCTTTTTAAAGCACTTCAGGTGCTAATGATACGATTTTCATATATTGCTTGTCACGCAATTCTCTCGCAACAGGACCGAAAATACGGGTTCCTAACATTTCGTCAGCAGTGTTTAAAATAACAACTGCATTATCGTCAAAGCGGATATATGAACCATCGCTTCTTCTAGTTTCTTTTTTAGTGCGAACTACAACAGCTTTAGTCACAGTACCTTTTTTAATGTTACCAGAAGGAATTGCGCTCTTAACGGTTACAACTATTTTGTCACCAATACGAGCATACCTTTTTTTAGTACCACCTAATACTCTAATACAAAGTACTTCCTTTGCACCACTGTTGTCAGCTACGTCTAATCTTGATTCTTGTTGTATCATAATTATTTAGCTCTTTCAATAATTTCAACT
>JAOZUV010000226.1 GCA_029938505.1 Bacteroidales bacterium
ATACAAATTGTATTAAAACAGTACGAGGACTTGGTTATAAATTTGAATTAGTATAATGCAAATTCCAAAACTTAAACTAAAAACTAAATTAACAATCATCAATAGCTTATCAAAAGTGTTGATAATTGTATTGGCAATTTTTGTTGTCCCAAGTTTTGTGAGTGACATTTCAATTAAGGATACTGATAATAAACTTTTTGATAAGCTCGATCAAATTTATTCATTAATTGAAGAAGATGGTATTGAGCAATTTATTGATACAGAAGCTGAATTCCAAGCATTTGGGAGTTATAACATCCTTAAAGAAGAATTTGTATCCATAGAACTCACCTCAGACACAAGTCTTTACGAATCGATTGATAACGTTATCAGGATTATTGAAGAAGAAGAATTTGATTATCGCGTAATTAGCGCAAGCCTTCAGTACGGTGATGATTATTACTTAATTGAAATAGGAAAAAGTATATCAGTCATACTTAATTTTGAGAAAAAATTACAAAGTATTACCCTTTATTTTCTATTAGGCTTGTTTTCCTTGAGCATCTTAATCGATTTGGCTTTAACGCAAATTTTATTGCAACCTTTCGGAAAAATTATTCAAAAACTAAAATCCATTACTCACCCATCCTCTTTTGAATACAGTAAAGTATCTACATCAACGGCTGATTTTATTTATCTGGAAGAAAGCATACATACTTTAATGCACAAAATCGGAAATGCATTCAATAGTGAGCGCGAATTTATTGGGAATATTTCACATGAACTATTAACTCCAATAAGCATTATTCGTACTAAACTAGACAATTTCACAACTAATACCAATCTTCCGGATGAAGAAATTAGACGAATATTTGAAGTGAAAACGACCTTAGTTCGCTTAACAAAAATGGTTCGAAGCCTGCTCCTGATGTCTCGTCTCGAAAACGAAGAATATATTATATCTGAAAAAGTTGATCTTCAAGATTTATTAAAAAATGTAAGTAATGAGATCAAAGATAAAATAGAGTTTAAGGGACTTGAATTAAATAGTAGACTTACAGACAAATCGCATATAATTATTGGGAATAAAGAATTATTACATATTTTATTTTTCAATCTGCTAAACAATGCAGTTAAATACACCCCTTCGGGAAAAATTATCATTCAATCATTTTATTTAGATAATAAATTTAATATTGAAATTTCTGATACTGGAAAAGGCATTGCCCATGAACATCTTCCTTATATTTTTAGTCGTTTCAGGAAATTCCAAGATGGAGACAGTAATTTTGGACTAGGCCTTGCCTTAGCAAAAAAGATTTGCGATTACCACCATATCAATATTAATGTTGAATCGGAAGTTGATAGAGGATCAAAATTCACATTGCGTTTTTAAGGATAGTATAAAATTAGAATAAAATGTATTTTTGCTAATAATATTTTTTTGATGAAAAACATTTGCTTTTTTAATACCACAAAATTTTGGGGAGGAGGAGAAAAATTCAATTTTGAATATGCCTCAGGATTTAAAAAGAACGGCTATAAGGTTATTATGGTTTGCAAAAAGGAATCTCCTCTTTCTAAAAAATCTAAACAAAAAAAATTAGCTCAATTCAATATTAGCATCAAAAATCTCTCTTTTTTAAACCCTTTCAAACTAATAAAACTCATCCGTTTCTTCAAAAAGGAAAAAATTAACACCGTCATATTCTCTTCTTCTCCTGATTTAAAACTGGGTGCAATTGCAGCGAAATTAGCTGGTGTTCAAAAAATTATATATCGAAGAGGGCTTGCAGCTCCCATTAAAAATAAATTTTTAAATCGTTACATATTGAGTAAAATACTCACTCATATTTTCGCAAACTCTTTCGAAACAAAAAAAACAATTTTACAAAACTTAGCTAAATATCTTGATGCTGATAAAATTGGAGTGATCCATAATGGTATTGATATTGATAAAACTGCTATAAAACAGGCCCACCAATTAAAAGAAATTGCAAAAAAACAAAAAGGTATTGTTTTAGGTAATATGGGTCGGCTTACCCCACAAAAAAGCCAAGATCATCTTATAAAAATTGCAAAACTTCTAAAAGAAAGAAAGATAAATTTTACACTTTTTATTGCTGGGACTGGATCTTTAAAAGAAAAATTGGAAAATATGATTCAAGAATATAATCTCCAAGAAGAAGTAATATTACTTGACTTTGTGGAAGATATTGAAAATTTCATGTTTTCTATTGACATCTTCCTTTTGTCATCCCAATGGGAAGGTTTTGGATATGTATTGGCAGAAGCAATGATCATGGAGAAAGCAGTTGTGGCATATAATATTACAAGTAATCCAGAAATTGTTGAAAACAACAGTACAGGATATTTAGTTGAAAATAATGATATAGAAAATTTTACTAATAAAATTGAAACCTTAATTACTAATAAAGATATCAGAGAAACTTTTGGCAAAGCTGGAAAAAAAAGAATTATTGAAAATTTTCAATTTAAAGATCAAATTAAAAAAGTTGAGCAATTTTTAAAAACCTAAGGATTGACTTATCCATTTTTTATTATATTCACGATTAATCTAATAATTTCTGTTCTACGCTTTTTTAAATTAAAAAAACTTACTCTTAAACTCATGAAAGTCATCCATTTAATTTGTTTCTGTATCCTCATCTGCACTATTTTTTCATGTACACAAAACTCTTCTAATAATCAGCAAACTTCCGTTACAACTCGAAATACAGAAGCCAGAGAGGATTCATTAAAAATGGAGCTTGCTTTATTCGAACAATCAAGAATAAATAATCATGTGCAAGCAATTATGGAAACGAGTCCAGTTGCTTCTGCTGCGGGTATGGATGCTGCAGATGACCCTGCAATTTGGATTAATAAAAATGATCCTGATCGAAGCGTAATAATTGGTACCGATAAAAGAGCAGGTTTATATTCGTTTAATCTAAGCGGTGAAATTTTGCAATTTATTGAGGCTGGGGAATTAAATAATGTTGATCTACGTGAAGGCTTCATGTTCAATGGCATTCCACAAGTACTAATTGCAGCTAGTAATCGTAGTTTAAATACTATTTCGTTGTTTTTAATGGATCCTGATTTACGAAAAATTTCAGAATGTATATTAGAAATTGAAACAACTGTTGACGAAGTGTATGGATTATGCATGTATAATGATATCAATAATCGATTTTTTATTTTTGTAAATGGGAAAAATGGAATCATCGAGCAATATGAAATCACTACAAACAATTATAGAATTTTTTATAAATACCAACGGAGTTTAAAAGCAAATAGTCAACCCGAAGGGATGGTTGTAAATGATCAAAATGCCACCCTTTATATTGGCGTTGAACAAGAAGGTATTTATAAAACAAGTGCTCTTCCTAACGGAAACTCACAACTTAGTTTATTATCAGAAAGCACAAAAGAAAATAATAAATCCATTAGTTATGATATTGAAGGATTAGCAATCTATCTTGGTTCAAACAAAAACTACCTGATAGCATCCATACAAGGTAATTTTACCTATGCTATTTTTGAATTAGGACAAACAGATAAATACATCAGCAGTTTTTCAATTACGAATGGATTATTTGATGGAGTTGAAGAAACTGACGGTATAGAAGTAACAAGTTTTCCCATAAATAAAACCTATCCAAAAGGGATGCTAGTGGTTCAAGATGGATTTAATTATGATGGAGATAGCTTAGTAAGTCAAAATTTCAAATATATTTCCTGGAAAAACATTGAAGACATACTAGAATAAAAAAACTCGTAATATAAATATTACGAGCTAAAAGTTAAGTTAAACTAAAAACAGGCAAAGTCACTACTAATTTTCAGTCACCGTATTCTCTTTGGAATTTTCGCAAAATATTTGTCAGATCATCAATCATCACATAATGATTTGTACAACCAACTCTTGAACAAATACTGACAATACCACCAATCTCAATATTAAATTTAATCATTTTACCATCGCCATCAATTTGACAATCCACATCAGTGTTTAATATTTTGTTACAATGCGGACAAAACACTTTAACATTAGTATCTTCAACAAGTTCAACATCACATTGTTTGTCATAGCATCCATAAGTAGAACACAACCACAAATTTCCTTCGTCGCCATTTTCATTTTCCACATTTACTTTGATACTAGGTTTACCATTTAGTTGATTTTTGTAATCCATTAAACTTTGATTACAGTGCGTGCATTTTACATTTATTGAAACTTTATCGGCCATTGATTCCTCCTTTTATTATTTAAGGTTAGTATATTTCCAACTTCACGATATCTTATTTACTCTCTATGCTAATATACAAAATTAAAATACAAATGCAAATAACACACATGCAATATTTATCATATTTAAAGACATAATACCTATTGTGAAAAAGTTATCATTGTTTAAAGATTAACTACATTTGCAAATCAATATTAAACTCACACATTATGCATGAATTATCAATAGCTGTTAATATTGTAGATATTGTAACAGAAGAAGCTAAAAAAGCAAAT
>JAOZUV010000227.1 GCA_029938505.1 Bacteroidales bacterium
CCGGCCAATTACAGCTCCCATTCTGACAATTATAGGAAGTCCAATTTTCATCAATAAAAGAATAAAAGCCTTCGCGTTTATAAACAGAAGCATAAATCGAATTATAGGCTCCGGAAACCACCCAAAGATCATCGCCTTTGGCATCCATCGCAAAAACATCTGGGAAATCAGGACTTTGAAGCGTGAACGACTCTCCACTTTGACCATTATCCCAGGTTCTAATTAAACCCAAACGATTATCAGATAACCAAACATTTCCGTCAGCATCTTGGTATGCATCGCTAGGATGAACATTTAATTGAGAAGGAGACCAAATTTTAGAAGTCACACTTAAATTTAAATTGTAAATCAAAACATCTTCGTTCCGACTTACAAATAAGCGATCCTGAAAAACCTCTATACTGTGATTATCAGAAGGAAATTCATCCTCCAATTTTTGCCACAGAAACCCATCATAATAAAATAAGGAATCGGTATTATAGCCAACATTTATTTTATTTAGAAATATTTTATTCGAAAAATTAGTCACCAAATTATAAGCCTCATCAGGATAAGGAGTGTTTTCATCATGTCGCCAATTAGAAAAATCAGCTAAGTTTGAACTATTAATATTGGCAGTGTACAAACCTTCTCCTGTGGCAGCAAAAAAAGCCGTATCATTCTTCGTTAAGTCAAGAACATTTACGTGAGAAGCATTGGCTCCAATATAATAAGTATCTTTAATTTCTTCACGAGCTACATCCAAAACAACAATCCCAAAACCGCATAATAAATAGGCATAATTGCCATCCATAAAAATATTATTGATGCTTTTATTACCAATAATTTGTTTGCGTTTTATATCTGAAATATTAATAATTCGGCCATCTTTGATGATGTCAATATTTGTATTTGAATAAGCAATTACCAAGCTTTGAGTACTTGAATGAAAAGCAATTTGACGAATCCCAATATCAGATAAACCATTAATTTTTGACAAACGTTCAATGCTATTATCAGATTTGTTATAATAGAAAATGGCATATGATGTTGCCGCATAAACTCTATCTCCAGCATCTTCAACGGCTATACATTTTTTGTATGGAAGATGGTCGCGCCAATATCCAATACCAAACTCTTGTGCTTTCAAAAAAAGGCTAGTTAAAATAAAAACAACTAAGCCAATATATCTTAAAAAAGAATGTTTCATAATTTATAACAATATTACTAATTCTATCCCAAATAAAAACTTAGATGAAACCAAATTATTGCCAAAATGGGCTTAAAAGGAGGAGAAGATGCTTGAGTCTTTTTTTATAACGAATTAATTTTAAAAATTAATTCGAATAAACATGAACACTTGCTTGTGCCGATGGCAAATAATTTATTCCAAACCAGGTGATCAGTAATACTACAAAGGCTAACGCTAAAATCCATAATGTAGGTTTAATTGGCATGCTCTTATTGACTCTAAAATGAATGTATAAAAGATAAACCAACCACGTTAAAAAGGCCCAGGTTTCTTTAGGATCCCAAGTCCAATAATGCCCCCAAGCTTCTTTTGCCCATAAAGCACCGAATAAAAGTCCAAAAGTTAAAAAAGCAAAACCAATATAAACCATATTATCAGCCATTTTTAGGGTCTCCGTTACATCAAATTTGCGAGTATGCATAAGCAATCCTTTTAATCCTATTAAAGAAGATACAGCCAAAAAAGCATAGCCAATAATGTAAACAATTACGTGAGGGATAAACCATGGACTTTGTAAAGCAGGCATTAAGGTTTTATCAAAAGTATCAGGATTAAAATAATTTATATAGATAAAAAGAATCGCTAACAATAGGCTATAAGCAAGCATCCACACCAATCTCCAGCGATAATAAATAATTAAACCAATAACTGCTAAAAACAAAGCATACCATAATCGTGTTTCAGCTAAAGTACGGAAAGGAGGGCGCTCAAGACTGATCCATAAATTAGTCGTAAAGCAAATAAGTGCTCCCAGACCCAATAAAAATAAAGTGGTTGAGATCCAATGTCTGTGTTTACTTTTTAATAATAAAAGCACCAACAAACCTACTATCCAAAAAACAGAAGCAAGTTGAGCAAAAAGAGGATATTTTAACCAAGTCATAATTTTTCTTTTAATTTTTAGATTTTCCCATCCATAACATATAAATCCCACCTAACATAACCATAAATATTCCAATATAAACGATAGGAAGCCAGGGGTCTTTTACCAATTCAATCACACTTAATTTCGACCATTTCCCATATTCTTCACTATAGCCTGTTTGATACACTTTCCAACCATAAATATCTTTGGGTTTATTCACTTCCAAATTAATATCGTAAAATTCTTTTATTTTTTTGAATACTCTGATATTAGAACTAAATCGTTGGGGGCGAGGAATAGTCATCCCTACAGAATGCAATGAATCTAAAGGTAAAAATTCGGGTCTTATCATAAAATTTCCCGAAGTTACCCAGCCCTCTTTTATCTCGTCATTGTTAATATTACGCGCACTAATGTAGACAACGGAAGTTGACCCCGGCTCTCCAGAATCAAAATAAGTGGTGTCATTATAATGAGCAGATGTTAAATATTCTTTGATTTCAAGCTCCCATTCACCAAGCTGAAATACTCCTTCAGTTGTAACTTCCGGAAGTTTATCTCCTTTTTTAAGATAAAGTTGAGCTGTTTTAGGATTAAATAATCCTAAAGTGGGCGGGTATTCATCAATATTAAAAGCGGTCAATTTTAAAGCAAAAGGCATTTGCCATTGATAACCATTATAATCTTCAGCAGTAAAAATGGCGCGGTCTAAAACAAGATTCATGCGATATTTTTCCATATCAGCAGAGCCCAAGGATGCGGCTGCAATAATAATCCATAAACCAGCATGATTTAAAAAGAAAGCTATATTTTTTAGATTAAAAGCTTTCATGTTTTTCACCGTCGTAAAACCTAATATGAGTAATAAATAAATAATACAAAGCAGATAGGGCCAACTTTTTACAACATCTGTTAACCCAATAATATCAACAAATCCGGGTTTCTGAACTTGCGGAACAAACCCCATTAACATAATCATAAAAGTTACAACAGCTATCGCCGAAATAGCAGCCGGCACACTTGATAACCATTTTACAATTTTGTTTTTTAAGAAAAAGTGCAAAACCAAAATATAGGCTACAAACACAATTAAGACTAATAAATTGTAGGGCCAGGAAGGCATTTTAATCGCATATCCAGCACTTAAAATTTCAATCACAAAACCAATAATTACAATTAAAAATGCAATTAAAAAACTTTGTTTATACCTCCAAGGATAAGTCCAAAATCCTTTCTTTTTTTCCATAAAAATTAATGCATTAACCTAAATATGTTCAAATTTACATGTATTGCTAAGGTAGTATTTTTTAAAAATTACGACTCCTTTTTTTATGGGGATCAATTGATATGTATCATGTTAAACATGATATCTTTCATTCATTTATTTCGTACTTTCATTTACGGAATAAGTATATTTATTCCCACTAAATTAACTAAGATGAAACTACCAAAATCTGCTTATAATTGGACATCTGTAATTGGAGTAACCATTGCTATTATTGCTCTTTTTATGATTGGATTTTTATTTACAATTTCTTTCTTTTTTAATCAGGGAAGTTCTTATTTGGGCTTGGTAATTTATATGGTATTACCCGTATTTGTTATTGCTGGATTACTACTCATACCTTTTGGAATGTGGCGGCAACGTAAAAGAGATTTAAAAAATGGTGAAACTAACAGATTAAGGTGGCCAAGAATTGATTTTAATGAATCGAGAAATAGAAACGCATTTTTAGTTTTCACCGTTGGATCAACCATATTTTTATTGCTTTCAGCAGTTGGAAGTTATGAGGCTTTTCATTATTCAGAATCTGTTAAATTTTGTGGAACCCTTTGTCATGAAGTAATGGAACCCGAATATGTGGCTTATCAAAACTCTCCACATGCTCGAGTTGCTTGTGTTGATTGTCATGTTGGAGAAGGTGCTGATTGGTATGTTCGCTCAAAAATGTCGGGCATGTATCAGGTGTATGCCGTAACTACAAATATTTTTCCCAGACCTATTCCGACTCCTGTTGCTAATTTACGCCCTGCAAGAGAAACCTGTGAACGCTGTCATTGGCCAGAGAAATTTTATGCTCAACAAAATCGTCTGGAGAGATATTATATAGCTGATGAGGAAAATACTGAATGGGATATCAGTCTTCAAATAAAAACAGGACCTAGCCATAGTGCTTTAGGTTTATCCGAAGGAATTCACTGGCATATCAATCCTGATATCGAAATTGAATATAAAACTAGCTCTGCTGATCGTGAATTTATTCCGTGGGTGAAATACACCAACAAAAAAACAGGAGAGGTTTTTATTTATGAAGATGAAGAAAATCCTTTAAGTCCAGAAGATATTACAAACATTAAAAGTCGTACCATGGATTGTATGGATTGTCATAATCGACCTTCTCATAA
>JAOZUV010000228.1 GCA_029938505.1 Bacteroidales bacterium
TGCTTTTAATACACCTTCTTTTTCCGAATTAGTACCACAAGATTGCATAATCAATGCAAAAAGAGTGATCGCTAAAATGATTTGAGTTTTTATATTTTTCATTTGATTTGGTTTTTTTATTTTGATTAAATATTTTTTTCTAAAAGCAACTCCAGATAAGAAATTGCCACCTGATATCTATAAAGACTTTGCAAATAATCTAATTTACGATTGGATGCTAAATTTTCGATGTAAAGCAATTCAGTGGTTTTTTCTAGGCCTTGCGAATATCTATTTTGTATAATACGGAAAGATTCAATTGCCTGTTTTTTACTTAATTCACTAATTCCAATTTGCTCAAATGCAAGAGCTAAGTTTCTTTTTGCTTTATTTAATTCTAATTTATTTTTTTCTAGATATTCTGAATACTCAATTTTTGCATTTTCTAATTGAGCACTTGCTTTTTGAACACCTCCAACATTTTTATTACCATTAAATAATTTCCAATTTAGCATAGCTCCAACAGTATAGCTTTTAGCAGAACTACCAAACATTTTAGGGTCGTTCCATTCGGTACTACCAAAAGCATTAATTCGTGGTACAAAGCTCATTTTCTGAGCCGAAAGCATTTGTTTACGAGCATCAATCCCTGTTTTATAGGCCAATAAATCTGATCTATTTTCGAGAAATGAACTGCCATTGTCTATTTGAAATTTGATTTTACTAAGTTTATCGGTAGTATTAAATTCTGAATCAGCATCTATACCCAGCACAAAACTGAAGTACTCCTCCGTATCTTTTTTCATGTTTTTCACTTCAATCAGCTTTGCTTTAACATCGGCAACTCTAACGTGAGCCATCAAAACATCAGCCTCTTTTACATAGCCTTGCTCCAAATTATCCTCAGTCAATTTTAGGGCTGACTCGGCCATTCGTAGCGATTCTTCAACTACCTTTACAACTTCATTTGTCAATTCAAGACTATAATAAACTTTTTTAACCTCAAACATTATTTGCTGAATGCTTCTTTCAGTAATATAAGAACTAGCTTCAGCATTTAATTTTGCTGCCTTATAATAATGATAAGCATCAATATTTAAAATGGGCAATTGCATTTCTAGTTTACTGGTAAAATTATTAATACTTAAGGGGTCATTTAATAAGGCCGGATCAAAATCAGCTTGTGTTACAATCTCTTGTTTCAGCTTAAATCCAAAACTGAACAGAGGATCATTAGTCCGAATCCTACTCATCGAGAATTCCAAACTTGGAAGAAAAGCGGCATTGGATTGTTTTAATTCTGCTTTCGCAACTTTTTGTTTATTCTTAGCTTGCTTAATCGTTCTATTATTCTCAAGTGCCATTTCAAGAGCTTGGTCGATACTTATTTGCAAAATATTCTCTTGAGCATTCGCAACAATAAATAAGAATACAAAACTTAAGCTGATAATAGTTTTTTTCATTGGTTTTAAATTTTTTAATAGTTGATGATCGATAATTTTTTTAATTATTTTATTTTTTTCAAAAATTGTCAATCAATAAACATTTTTTGACTTCACTATTTAGACTAAATTAATTTAGTGGCAAAATTACAGTGGATTTTTTATATATGCAAGCATTTGGAAGCCCATAGGCTAATTTAGAGAACGGACAAATTTTCGTTTATTAACCCTTACTAATCTTTTACTTAGCTATATTTTTCATATGTTTTTTATTTCTATGTGTGATGTAAATATATCAAAATAGCAAGCATAAGCATGGTATTATTCTATTCCAAATAAGAAAATATTAAGTCCTTATTTAGAATGTAATTTATGCTGAGATAGTAAATTTTAGGGAAAGATTATTTATTAAAAGAAATCCAAAGCATACAGGATAAATCATTTTCATATTTTTGTATAAACTTATTTTCATGCTAACAAACCGACAAATTTTCTTTCAACACTTAGCCCTTCCCTCTCAACAACCTTTAGCCATCGAGATTGAACGAGCTGAGGGGATATATATGTATGGTCCTGATGGCAAAAAATACATTGATTTAGTATCAGGAGTTTCTGTCAGTAATATCGGTCATCGCCATCCAAAAGTTGTAGAGGCCATAAAAAGCCAACTCGACAAATATATGCACCTGATGGTGTATGGCGAGTACATTCAAAGTCCACAAGTGAAATTAGCTGAGAAATTAGTTTCTCTTTTACCTAAGAATCTAGATTCGGTTTATTTTGTGAATTCCGGTAGCGAAGCTATTGATGGAGCACTAAAACTAGCAAAACGTATAACTGCACGTTCCGAGATTGTAGCCTTTAAAAATGCATATCATGGAGGAACTCA
This sequence comes from Bacteroidales bacterium, assembly GCA_029938505.1. The sequence continues at coordinate 2,311 of JAOZUV010000228.1, forward strand.
TGGGGCACTGAGTATTTTAGGAAGCGAAGAATTAAAATATGCCTTCCGTCCACTCCTACCCGATGTGCGTCATCTAGACTTCAATGATTTTGAACAAATTGAACAAATCACTAATAAAACTGCTTGCGTAGTAATTGAGCCTATCCAAGCCGAAGCAGGCATTATATTGCCCAAAGCAGGATATTTGCAAGCCCTCCGAAAAAAATGCGATGAAACCGGAGCTTTATTGATTTACGATGAAATTCAAATGGGGTTTTGCCGTACAGGTAAATTCTTCTGTTTTGAAAATGAAGGTGTAGTGCCTGATGTAATTTGTTTTGCCAAAGGCATGGGTGGTGGAATGCCTATTGGTGCTTTTGTTTCATCTAAAGAAATGATGAACCAACTAACCTTTAGTCCTGCACTCGGACATATCACAACTTTTGGCGGACATCCGGTTTGTGCTGCAGCAGCTCTCGCAAACCTAAACGTTTTACTAGAAGAAAATCTGGCTAAAGAAGCAGATAAAAAAGGAAGGCTCTTTATTCGGAAATTAGAAAGATTAGATGCCATAAAAGAAATTCGTGCATCGGGCTTAATGCTGGCTATTGATTTTAAAGATGAGGCATTGAACAGCAAAGTAATTGATTTACTGATGGAGGAAGGTCTAATTGTGGATCGCTTTCTATTCCATCCTACTTGCTTCCGTATCGCTCCTCCAATAATCATCAGTGAGAAAGAAATTGAAGATATTTGTGTAATTGTAAAGAATTGCATTTTAAAAGCTCAGAAATAATGTCGGTTTTTCAACTCACCAAAGATTTGGTTTTCCCCGATCCTTCTTTAGCCGAAAAAGATGGTTTGTTAGCTATTGGTGGTGACTTAAGCATAGAACGTTTATTATTGGCATATTCTAATGGGATTTTCCCATGGTATGATGAAGGATCACCCATTTTATGGTGGGCATTGAATCCTCGAATGGTTTTAATTCCTGAGGAATTTAAAGTTTCGAAAAGTTTAAAACAAAAAATTAGAAAAGCCGAATTTAGCATTACTTTTGACAGGGCTTTTGAAAAGGTCATCGAACAATGTTCTCAGGTTCCCAGAATCGATCAACATGGCACTTGGATCACGAATGAAATGAAGCAAGCCTACATCAAATTACATAAACTTGGTTTTGCACATTCAGTGGAATGTTATTTTGAAAATGAGTTAGTTGGCGGACTGTATGGTATTTCTATTGGGAAAGCATTTTTTGGAGAATCAATGTTTCATCACAAAACTGATGCCTCAAAAATCGCGTTTCACGCATTGATGCAGAAATTAATAGAATGGAATTTTCATCTGATAGATGCTCAAATGGAAACACCTTTATTAAAAAGTTTTGGGGCAAAACTAATCCCCTTTGAGGACTATAACAAAAAATTAAAGAGTGCACTGGATTTTGACTCAAAAAGAGGAAACTGGAGCAAGGATGAAATAGAAATATCATGAAAAAAGAATTTATGATGCGCGCCATTGAATTGGCTCGTTCAAATATTAAAAATTTAAATGGCGGACCCTTTGGTGCTGTCATTGTGAAAGATGGAGAAATTATTGGTGAGGGTAGCAATCATGTGCTAGCAAATAATGATCCAACTGCTCATGCTGAAATAATGGCCATCCGCGAAGCATGCAAAAACTTAAGCAGTTTTCAATTAGATGGATGTGAAATTTACAGTAGCTGCGAACCTTGCCCCATGTGCTTGGGTGCTATTTATTGGGCTCGCCCCGCAAAACTATATTTTGCTGCCGGTCGTGAAGATGCTTCAGGTGCTGATTTTGATGACTCATTCATTTACAAAGAAGTGAGTCTTCCTATTCAGGAAAGACAAATCCCTACTGAGCAATTTCTTAAAAAAGAATCACAAGCCGTTTTTAACGAATGGAAAGAAAATAATTTAAATATCGAATACTAAATCATCAACTATGAGTTTTGAAATTACAGGAAATTTAACGGAAAAATTTAACACACAAGAAATAACAGCAAGTTTTAAGAAACGTGAATTCGTTATCGAGAAAACAGAAAATGCTGGAGGGAGAGAATTTACAGAAGTGATCAAATTTCAATTGAGTCAGGATAGATGCGATTTAATTGATCCATATAATGTAAACGAAGAAATCAAAGTTCATTTCAATATTAAAGGACGTAAGTGGGAAAAAGACGGGG
>JAOZUV010000229.1 GCA_029938505.1 Bacteroidales bacterium
TCTCTTGTAATAAATCCTTTTGCTGGAAGTCCTTTTCTAGAGCGTGGGTGTCCACCTGATGCTCTACCTTCACCACCACCCATCGGGTGATCAACTGGATTCATTACTACCGGACGAGTTCTAGGACGGCGACCTAACCAACGGCTACGGCCAGCTTTTCCAGAACGCTCAAGGCTATGATCGCTATTTGATACCATACCAATAGTAGCTTTACACGTTTGTAAAATCATTCTAGTTTCACCAGAAGGTAACTTAATGATAGCAAATTTGCCTTCGCGAGTCATAAGCTGAGCATATGAACCAGCACTTCTTGCCATTTTTGCACCTTGACCTGGACGTAACTCAATATTATGAATGACAGTACCAAAAGGAATCTCGCTAAGGAATAATGTATTTCCAACATCTGGAGATACACCTTTACCTGAAAGAATTTCCTGATCTACTTTCAATCCATTCGGAGCGATGATATATCTTTTTTCTCCATCAGCATAAAAAACTAAAGCAATACGAGCCGTACGATTTGGATCGTATTCAATTGTTTTAACTTTACCTAGGATACCATCCTTGTCACGTTTGAAATCAATGATTCTATATTTTTTCTTGTGACCACCACCCATATATCTCATGGTCATTTTACCTTCACTGTTTCTACCACCAGAGCGTGTTTGGGTGTCCAATAAACTTTTTTCTGGTTTATCAGTTGTGATCTCGTCAAATGCGCTTATTATCTTAAAGCGTTGACCAGGTGTTGTCGGTTTATATTTCTTTAAAGCCATCTATCTAAATATTGCTATAAAAATCAATTGTTTCGCCATCGGCTAATACTACTATAGCCTTCTTAAATGAATTTGTTTTTCCGGTAATAAGACCACCCTTTGTATTTCGGGATTTAGTTTTACCGGAGTAGTTCATAGTGTTAACAGAAACTACTTCCACGCCATAAATTTCTTTCACAGCTTCTTTAATCTGCAATTTATTAGCGCGTTTATCGACTATAAAGCCATAGCGATTAAGCTTCTCGCCAATCTCAGTCATTTTCTCAGTAATTACCGGCTTTTTAATGATATCCATCGTCTTTTGTTTTATAAATTCTTATTATTGAGCAAACATTTTTTCAATCTCTGGGAACGAATCTTCAGAAATAATTAAATTATTTGCTTTCAAAATATCATAGGTATTCAAACTTGAAGCATGAACAACTTTTGCATTCTTAAGATTACGTGCCGATAAATAAATATTCTCATTATTTTGGCCAATAACCAATAATGTTTTTTTATCAGTTAGTTCAAAAGATTTCAAAAACTCGCTATAGTTTTTTGTTTTAACAGTTTCAAAGTTAAAGTTCTCAACAAGAACGATATTGCTATCTTTTGCTTTATATGATAAGGCAGATTTACGAGCCAAACGTTTTAATTTTTTATTCAATTTAAAACGATAATCTCTTGGTTGAGGGCCGAAAATACGTGCACCACCTCTGAAAAGACCAGATTTGATACTACCAGCACGAGCTGTACCAGTACCTTTTTGTCTTTTAATTTTGCGAGTACTACCCGAAAGCATGCTAACTTCTTTTGAGCTATGCGTACCTTGCCTTTGGTTAGCCAAATATTGTTTGGTATCCAAATAGATTGCATGGTCGTTAGGCTCAACTCCAAAAATTTCTTTATTGAGTTTTACCTTTTTGGTGGTTTTTTCTCCGTTTATTTTATGTACTACTAACTCCATCTTTCAATACTTATATATGAATTTTTAGGACCTGGAACAGCACCTTTAACTACAATAATATTTTTCTCAGGAATGATCTTTACAATTTGTAAGTTGATCATTTTAACGCGATCTCCACCCATTCTTCCTGCCATGCGCATTCCTTTGAATACTCTTGAAGGATATGATGAAGCACCAATTGAACCAGGAGCTCTTAAACGATTATGCTGTCCGTGAGTTGCATCGTTTACACCTTTAAAGTTGTAACGTTTAACTACACCCTGAAAACCTTTACCTTTCGAAGTTCCTACAACATCAATATATTCACCTTCGACGAAAATATCAACACCTAATTCTTCACCTAATTGCTTTTGGTGACCTTCTTCAAAACGTGAAAATTCACGAACAACTCTTTTTGGGCTAACACCTGCTTTCGCAAAATGGCCTTTCATCGCTCCTGTGGTATGTTTGTCTTTCTTATCTTCGTATGCAATCTGAATTGCCTCGTATCCGTCTTTTTCTTTGGTGCGAACCTGAGTTACAACGCAAGGTCCAGCTTCGATAACGGTACATGGGATGTTTTTCCCATTTGCGTCAAATATGCTGGTCATACCTATTTTTTTTCCTATTAATCCTGACATCTTATTTTCTTTTTAAGCTGTTGCTTTCTAAATAAAACTTACACTTTAATTTCTACTTCCACACCACTTGGTAATTCGAGCTTCATCAGCGCGTCAATGGTTTTTGAAGTAGTACTGTATATGTCTAACAGTCTTTTATAAGAGCAAAGCTGAAACTGTTCTCTTGCTTTTTTGTTAACAAAAGTTGCTTTGTTCACTGTAAAAATTCTTTTGTTAGTTGGTAATGGAATAGGTCCATTAACAACAGCACCAGTTGACTTTACAGTTTTTACAATCTTCTCAGCTGATTTGTCAACCAAGTTATGATCGTATGACTTTAATTTAATTCTAATCCTTTGACTCACGTTCTTTAAGTTTTAATTACTCAATTAAGAATTAATTACGTATCCTCTAATTTTATACAAAACATCAGCCTGAACATCAGGAGGTGTAGTTGCATAATGTGAAAATTCTAAATTTGAAATTGCTCTACCTGAGGTGATGGTACGTAATGATGTTACATATCCAAACATTTCAGCTAAAGGTGCTTTCGCTTTAATTATTTGAGTGCCAATTTTTGATTCGACATTCTCAACTTGTCCTCTGCGACGGTTTAAATCACCACTCAAATCACCAACATATTGGTCAGGAGTATTAATTTCAACCTTCATTATTGGTTCCAATATTGCTGGTGCAGCTTCTTTACATGCATTGCGAAATGCCATATTTGCAGCTACCTCAAACGATAATGAATCCGAATCGATACTATGATAAGAACCATCCAACAAACGAACTTTCAAACTATACATTGGAAAACCTATTAGGGCTCCATTTTGCATAGCCATTTTAAATCCTTTTTCAATAGCTGGAATATATTCTTTAGGAATGTTTCCGTCTTTTACAACATTCACAAATTGCAAACCTTTAACACCATCATCTGCTGGAGAAATCTCGATAAGCAAATCAGCAAAACGGCCTTTACCACCAGTTTGCTTTTTATAAAGCTCGCGGTGTTGAACAGTTTTAGTGATGGTTTCTTTGTAAGCAACCTGAGGTCTTCCTTTATTAACTTCTATATTAAATTCTCTTTTCAGACGATCAATTAAAATTTCAAGGTGTAATTCACCCATTCCATTTATAATAGTCTGGCCAGTTTCTTCATCAACACGAACACTAAACGTAGGATCTTCCTCTGCTAGTTTCGCTAATGAAAGAGATAATTTATCAACATCATCCTGAACTTTTGGTTCAACCGCTAGGCTAACTACTGGCTCTGGGAAATCAATTGATTCAAGAAATAATGGATGTTTAATATCCGTCAACGTATCACCCGTACGAATTTGTTTAAACCCAACTGCTGCTCCAATATCACCTGCTTCAATTTTCTTGAGAGGGTTTTGTTTATTAGCATGCATTTGAAGTATACGAGCAATCCGTTCTTTTTTATTTGTACTTGCATTTAAAACCATTGAACCAGCATCCAATTGACCAGAATAAGCTCTAAAGAAAGCGATTCTTCCAACAAAAGGATCTGTTGCAATTTTGAAGGCTAATGCAGTAAAAGGTTCGTTTATATCTGGCTTACGTTGTTCTTCGTTATTTGTGAAAGGATTGATCCCGGTTACGGAAGGAACTTCAAGGGGAGAAGGAAGATAAGCAGCTACAGCATCTAAAAGCAATTGAACTCCTTTATTTTTAAAAGAAGAACCACAAAGAAGCGGTGTTATGCGCATTTCCATGGTTGCCTTTCGTATAGCTGATCTAATTTCATCTTCAGTGATTGAATTAGTATCTTCTAAAAATTTACTAAATAATACATCACTTTCTTCAGCCACTCCTTCGATAAGTAACTTGCGGTATTTTTCAACATCCTCTTTTACATCCTCTGGAATAGGAACTTCAAAGAAAGTAACTCCCATATTTTCACTATCCCATTTGTATGCTTTGTTTGTAATTAAATCAACCACTCCTTCAAAACCATCTTCAGCTCCAATCGGAATTTGAATTGGTATTGCTTGAGCACCCAGTCTGTCTTTAATCTCAGCTAACACTTTATAAAAATCAGCACCTGAACGGTCCATCTTATTAACGTAACTGATACGAGGAACATTATATTTATCGGCTTGTCTCCATACAGTTTCAGATTGTGGCTCAACACCACCCACTGCACA
>JAOZUV010000230.1 GCA_029938505.1 Bacteroidales bacterium
AAAAATCTCATCATCCGAACCACTAACCTGATATCCTTTTTTATGAAGGGCTATAGCCAAATTATGCATAGCCGCTCCTCCTATGGCAATAAAATGTACTCTCATTATTTTAATTTTGCTTCCTACAAATTTAATTATATTTGCTTTGCATTTTAAAACACCCAAATTTTATGAATTTAGCTCAAATAGAAACATTAAACCATAAACTTGAAGGCAAAAGCAGCCTAGAAATTTTGAACTATTTTATAAATAAATATGCTGATAAGATTGGGTTTGCCACCAGCTTTGGAGTAGAAGATCAAGTGATTACTCAAATGCTTTCTTTACTTAAAAACAAAATAAAAATATTTACGCTAGATACCGGTCGTTTATTTCCAGAGACTTATGAGTTAATGGACAAAACCTCTAATCGCTACAAACTCAATATTGATATTTATTTCCCCAATTCAACAGAAGTAGAATCAATGGTTAATACCAAAGGAATTAATCTATTCTATGAAAGTATTGAAAATCGTAAACTTTGCTGTGCTATTCGAAAAATAGAACCATTGAAAAAAGCTTTGTCATCGCTTGATGTATGGATTAGTGGATTACGACGAGAGCAATCCCCTACTCGTACAGATATTAAATTGGTAGAATGGGATGAAAACAATGGTTTAATAAAGATCAATCCCTTGATTGAATGGTCTGAAATAAATTGTTGGGATTATGTTAAAGAAAATAATATCCCTTATAATACACTACATGATAAAGGCTTTTTAAGTATTGGTTGTCAGCCATGCACACGCGCAATAGAGGAAGCAGAAGATGTTCGTGCCGGTCGCTGGTGGTGGGAAGATCCAGATACCAAAGAATGTGGTTTACATAAAAGATAAAAGTATTACCAATCGCTATTTAGCAGAACTAATTTTAAATCCATTAAAGAAAAGGGTTTCAAGCATTTCTTCTTCTGTATTCATAATTTTATAGACATCCATACTTTTTTCTTTAATCAGAAGTTCATCAATAATATACTCACTAACACAATCATCGGTATCACTAGTTATAATAAGATTGATAGATTTATCTTTTTCTGTAATTTCGAATTCAAGTTCAATTCTAGACCAATCACCGTCAATAATTTCACAGAACATGGGTTTAAATTCAAGAATGAGTTTTGATTCATTCTCAAAATTAAGTTTGAAAAGTTTTACCTTACAGTTCAATACATCCTGTCCAAAATTCTTACCTGCATTATACATCCAAAAGCTTAGTGTATACTTTTTTGAAACATTAAGAAGAGTAGCATCGATTGAACAAATTGTTTTATGCTCACTTTTATGAGCTTTTAGAGCTGACTTCCCTAGGTATGAAATGTTCGAATTTTCTTGATCAAAGCTATCATAGTAAAGGTAGGAACTATCAATATTAACAAGACATGATCCGTTAATATAATATGAAGATTTGGAATTTTTAAAATTGTCAATGATCTCATTCGATGAATTTTTGAAAAATTCTGAAAAACCAATTTCCAAACAAAGCAAGCTTTCATCCTCATAAAGTATTTTAGCTTTATTAATGATCTGTTGTTGATAAACAGAAATTTTTTCTTTAGTATAAATGAGTAAAAACTTCTTATCCGATTTAATATCTTTTTCAATTTCTTTTTTTATAAAAGACGGTGATATAAGTTGGCTTACTTTTTTACTCTCTGGGATACTCGTTCGAGCAAGATAATTTCCAAGAATAGGTAATCCTGTGTGAAAAGAAATTAAAGTGCTTGCAAAAATACTTTGATAAGTTCCCTGGATTTCAAAACTTTCAGATCCTTTACTATAATATGGAATTGGAATTATTGCCTGAAATTCATCAACTTTAATACGTTCAAGAGCATCTTTAAGATTTTGCGGAAGGAGTTCTTTATTAAAGTAATTAGGATATTGAAATAAGAATTTTTTATTGTTTTTATGATAAGAAAGACCCTCAAAAATAATTAAACATCCGAGGATTATTAAAACAAATATTTTAGCAAATTTCCATTTTTTACTAAAACTGTTGAAAAAATTATAGAAGAAATAAATTGTTGCAATATTGATTATATAGTACCAAACCCAAGCAAAGCGGCCTACTGCACGAAATTCCTTGAATGCAGGAATAATGTCTGCAAGATTCTGTAGCCCAAGTCGGAATGGATAACCCATTGAAAACAGGAGAATAAGAAACCCAGCTATGGTAAAACTTTGAAGCTGTTTATCAGGGAAATATTTATTAAATAAATTTAATTTAACACCGAGTATGTTTTCCTTGATTGAAATAAATAAAAACAATATAATACCAAAAATTGAGGTCATGCCTATATAGGCCCAACCTTCCCAAATTTGTTGATTAATAGAAATCAGGCTATTAATTATAGAGTGAAATGGCGGATTACTTGGTAGAAATACGGTTTCTAATTTTGCAATAAAAACCATGAATCCGTAAGGATTAGAGGTTCTGCCAATATGAATATCCGTAAAAAAAACAAAAAAGCGAAAAATAATGATAGGTGAAAAAACTATAATGAACATCCGTAATCCATAAAAAAGTTTTTGCTTTAATGATCGGTAATTCAGAATGAAGCAAATTAAACTAAAACTAAATATGAAAACTGTTGTTATCATCCCTAAATAGGGGTGAATAAACATCCATAACAGGCTGTTCATTATCAATACAAAATCCCAAATGATTTTTTTTGAAGCTTTAGTATGTTTAATGAGAAAATACCAGCTTTGTGGTATAAAAAATAGATACGCCAGAGAATAATGACCTGAAATACGATGAATTTGTGGAGACAAAATCATCAGTCCAAATGCAAATAAAACAGAGAACCATATATCTACTCCATAATTCCGTAAAATAAGATAAAGAAAAATGACACATAAAAGCATTCCGATCAGAAAGCTGAAATTATGTATTCCCACAGAAAAGTTTTTGATGCCTGGCCAAAATGTGGAAATAAACTTTATTGAATTTGACAATAACGGATTATTTACTGAATAAATGATATGCTCTGAGTACGGGTAATTCATACCCTTAAACTCAATAAATGAGCTGTCATATTGAATATGATAAGTATAATTATAATAGCTTGTTAGACCATCTCCCTGAAAATTGAATAAATAGCTATTTGGTTCAAAAGTAATTTTAGGGTAATAGATGAAAAGGAAGATAAAACCTAAAAAAAACAACATCAAAAAAGGAAATATTTTTTTTAGATTTTTTTTTGAATTGATTTGAATACGTTGTTTCAATTTCTGATATTCGTTATAAATAAATTATAATGAGCCTAACAAAAATAAGCTATTTAGTAAGATTATGAAATGAATATTGAATTTTGCTAATAGATTATTTCAGTTGAAAAGGCAATTTTAAACATATCCAAATTTGGGATAATGGTTTTGGTATCCCAGAAGAAAATATGGAACGAATTTTTATTCCATTTTATTCTACTCGTAAAAATGGATCAGGTATTGGATTGAGTCTGAGCAGATATCTCATTCAGCTTAATAATGGAACAATTGTAGTTAAGAGTGTAGTAGATAAAGGAACTCAATTCTCTCTCGTTTTTGATTAATTCTTGTTAATAAATCTTTTAATAAGTTCAATTCCCCTTGCATAATTTAAGTACTTAAAATTCTTAAATTCGGATCATACACTAGAAAAAAATATTTATGGACTCCTCAAAAATTAATTTCCAAAATAAATTTATAAAATTCTGTAAATCCTTTTCTAATAAAACAATTGAATCAGAGTTAATTAAAGAGACTGAACTAAGAAAAAGAGCTGAAGAAGAATTAAAACAACACGAAGAAAGATTAAAACAAATTGTTGAGGAACGAACAAATCATATTCAAGAGAAAAGTCGCGAATTAGAAGCCTCAAAACTTAAGGCAGAAGAATCTGATCGACTCAAAACAGCTTTTATGGCCACGATGTCGCACGAGCTCAGAACACCTTTGAATGCAATTATAGGCTTTACTGAATTAATGGATGAAGATACTTCTAAATATGAATTTCTAGAATTTAAAGATATTATCAATAAGAGTGGAATGAGACTATTGATGACAGTGGAGGATATATTCCAACTCACCTATATTGAAACAAAAGAAATTGAATTATATAATGAAAAATTTAATCTAAACGGCTTTATCAATTCTTTAATGGATAATTACGAAGAGGAAAAAGAAAATTTCCATAAAACCTATCTTAGCATAAGTTTTAAACCTGGGCTGGAGGATAAAGATTGTTTCGTTCATACTGATCCAAAACGGATAAAAACCATACTGGATAAGCTCGTACACAATGCAATTAAATTTACTAAAATTGGTGCCATTGAAATTGGGTATGAATATACTACTAAAGGAAAGCATAAAAATATGTTCATTTTCCATGTGAAAGATACGGGGATAGGAATTGCGAAAGAATTTCATGAAATGATATTTGACCGGTTTAGACAAGTTGAAGAAACCT
>JAOZUV010000231.1 GCA_029938505.1 Bacteroidales bacterium
ACCGAAAAATTAATTCTTCCTTTTGATAAAAATTCCTGGATTTCTGCATCAGCTGTTTGGATGGATGGTAAAACCGGATAAATGGGCTTTTTGCAGTTTTTCATTTTTTTATCCAATACCTGATATACATCAAATATTTTGAATAAACCGGGTGTTCCAAAAATGACCACCATGGCATCAATATTATCAAACTTTTGATCAACATAATCGATAATAATGCCAAGTTGTTCAGCATTACCTGTTGCTAAAAAGTCGATAGGGTTTGAAACCGATGAGCCAGGATATAATTTTTCCAACAATTCATCAGCTGCTTTGCCTTCAATGTGAGGAATTTCTAAGCCATTATTTGAAAGCGTATCGGTGAGCATAACAGCAGGCCCGCCAGCATGAGTGATGATAGCAATTTTTTTCCCTTTTAATTCTTTATGCATAAATACCGAAGCCACGCTTATCAAATTTTCACGACCATAACAACGAACAATACCTGCTTTTTCAAACAAAGCTGTTACAGCTACGTCTGAACTTGCTAAAGCGCCTGTGTGAGATGAGGCTGCACGACTACCTGCTTCTGAGGCACCTGCTTTAACGGCTGCAATTTTACATCCTTTACGAATTAAAGATGAAGCATGTTTGAGAAGCATTTGAGGCTTGTCAATATTTTCAATATACAGAAGTTTTACTTTTGAGCTAGTTTTAGGGTCAAAAGTTTCATCCATATATTTTAGGATTTCCTCAACACCCATTTGAGCACTGTTACCAACAGAGTAAACACTGGCAAAGGTTAAACCTTTCGGGATTCCTGCTTCAAGAATAAAGCAGGCTGTAGCTCCTGAACCTGAAATAAAATCACATCCTTTAGGGTTAAGCTTTGGGATAGGGAGTGTAAAAACGCCTTGGTAGTTAGAGTTTAATACACCAATGCAATTAGGACCTATTAAACTGCCCTCAGCTTTATTTATGGTTTCAACCACATCATCTTCAAGTTTCTTTCCATCTTCATTTAATTCACTAAATCCGGCAGAAAGAATGATAAAAGCTTTAGTTTCTTTTTGTTCAGTTAATATTTTAACAGTTTCCAAAATAAATTTTGAAGCTATTGCTATAATAGCAAGATCAACCTTAGGAAGATCAAGAGGTGATTTATAACTTTTAATTCCTTGTACTTTATTGTCTTTTAAATTAGTGACGTAAAGCTTACCCTTAAAATTTCCGTCTAAAAGATTTTTTAAAATTTTGCCTCCGGGTTTTTCAATGTCGTTGGAGCCTCCAATAACAACTATGGAGCTTGGACTTATCAATTCCTTAGTAATCATTTATTAATTTTTGGATTAATGTCATTTCATGACTTCAATGCAAAATTAGGAAAAATATAAGAGAGTTTGACATTGCTGTTTGCTAATTAATAGAAGTCGGATGAATGAAATTAAAATTGATTGCAATCCTTGATCTTAACCTATTCTACAGATTTTTTTAAGACCTTCAGTATCCTTAATCTCAAACAGTTTACCTTTTATTTCTATTAAGTTTTCATTTTGAAAATCTTTAAGTAATCGGATAACACTTTCTGTAGATAAACCAGCCAATTCAGCAAGTTCTTTTCTGGTTAATAATAATTCAAATGTATTAGAACGGAATACAGATCCTGCCAAACAAAGCAGTAGATCAGCGAGTTTTCCATAAGCTTGACGATTCATCAGACAAAAAAAACGGTTATTAATTTGGTTCGCATTTTCACCCATGAATTGTATTATTTTAGAGGCAAACAGACCGTTTTCACGTAATACTTGATTGAAAATATTTATATCATACAAACGGACGAGAGACTTTTGATAAGATGAAGCAGTATATTTAAAGTTCTCATCACCAGCCGTTAGTGAGCTAAGTCCAATTAAACTGCCGGGACCAATAATTTTTAGAATCAATGTTTCATCTTCGTCTTCTAAATAAACTTTTATTAAACCTTCACATAAAAACATTATATGTGTAGCAAATACGCCTTGTTTGGCAATAATTTCTCCTTTATTGAATGTTACTTCAACCAGTTTACTTTCCAACAAAGCTTTCTGATCATCTGTTAGAAGTTCAAAACATTGGCAGTGATTTTTTGCTACAGTGCAGGTTGCATTAATACTTAGTTTCTTCATTTTTTATTATGTTAAAAACAAATTTCTGATAATACTCTGATATCTTTAAATAGCTTGATCTTATTTGCATTTCTATTTATGTTTTAAAACATATAAAAGACCGTTGAACGTCATCTAAATTAGATGCAAGTAAATTAATAGCTTTGTTAATTTAGTAACAATAAAATTACTAAAAAAATTAATACATAAAAAATAAAAGAATGCGAAATGTTTTAGCTACAATATTGGGCTTGGTACTACCATTATTAATAATGGTATTGATCCAATATTATAATGTTTTAGAAGTGGAAAGTAGTCCTGTAGTAGCTTCCGAATTGATGGATGCGAAGTTAAAAATCCCTGTTGATCATTCCAAATTTGAAATTTTAAATAGGGAATTTAAAACTGGTCCGGAAGTAACGGCTGTATGTTTGACTTGCCATAATAAAAGGCATGAGGAAATCATGCAAACCTCTCACTGGAAATGGGAGCGTGAAGAAGAACTCAAAGGGAAGGGTGTTGTTCCATTAGGAAAGAAAAATATTCTTAATAATTTTTGTATTGGTACTTCATCAAATGAGCAAACGTGTACACGTTGTCATATTGGTTATGGTTGGTCTGATAAATCATTTGATTTCAATGAACCTACAAATATTGATTGTCTGGTTTGTCATGATAATTCAGGCACATATAAAAAGAAAAAGGGAGCTGCTGGACATGTAGATGGGTCAGTTAACTTGCAATATGTGGCCAAAAATGTAGGCAGCCCGGGAAGAGAAAATTGTGGAGTATGTCATTTCTGGGGTGGCGGAGGAAACAATGTCAAACATGGTGATTTAGAAAAAGCAATGCTAGACTGTAGTCGCGAAGTTGATGTGCATATGGGAACTGATGGTGCAAATATGTCTTGTGTTGATTGTCATATTACTGAGAACCATAATATGCAGGGCAAACTCTATGCTCTTTCATCAGAAAATAAAAACCGAATGAATTGTGAAGAATGCCATACAGCAAGTCCGCATGCTGATAATGTTTTAGATGATCACATATTAAGAGTGGCATGCCAAACTTGTCATATCCCAATATATGCTAAAGCGAATAGTACCAAAATGATTTGGGATTGGTCAACCGCTGGAAAATTAGATGAAAATGGACAGCCAATTCATGAGAGTGATCAAGATGGAAATCATAAATATATGTCAATTAAAGGCACTTTTGTTTGGGCTAATAATGTGATTCCTGAATACTACTGGTTTAATGGAATTGCAAATCATCAACTGATTACTGATGAAATTGATACTATTCCGGTACAAATGAATAGTTTGGATGGTTCTTATAAAGATAAAGGCGATTCTCAGAAATCAGTTACTCCATCAAAAATATGGCCTGTTAAAGTTCATAGAGGTAAACAACCTTATGATCCGGTAAATAATAACTTACTTCAACTAAAAACATATGGTCCAAAAGGGTCTGGTGCATTTTGGTCGGACTTTGATTTTAATGCTTCAGCAAAAGCGGGAATGGATTATTTGGGATTGCCTTATAGTGGTGCATATGATTTTGTTAAAACAGAAATGTATTGGCCGTTAAATCATCAAGTATCTCCTAAAGAACAATCATTGAAATGTATTGATTGCCACACAAGAGAAGGTGGTAGGTTGGCAAATTTAACTGATTTTTATTTGCCCGGCAGAGATTCAAATGCCTTTGTTGAGTGGGGTGGAATTTTATTTATCATCCTTGCCTTTGTAGGAAGTGCAGTACATGCATCGTGTAGAATAATTTCAAGAAAAAATTGTAAGTACAATAATTAATTAATAGAAAAATGAAAAGAGTTTATTTATATAAAGGGTTTGAGCGTTTTTGGCACTGGGCACAAGTTATACTGGTTTTTGCGCTTATGTTAACTGGTTTTGAAATTCATGGATCTTTTTCTGTGTTTGGCTATCAAAAAGCTGTTGGGCTTCATAATACAGCAGCTTGGATGTTTATGGTGTTAATTGTGTTTTCCATTTTTTGGCATCTTACAACTGGTGAATGGGTGCAATATATTCCAACATCAAAAAATCTTAAAGCTCAACTTCAGTATTATTTGGGTGGTATTTTTACAAATAGTCCACACCCGACGGGTAAACGTTTATTAAGTAAACTAAATCCTTTACAACGCTTAACCTATTTCGGTTTAAAAATAATATTGATTCCACTTACTGTACTGTCGGGTTTGTTATATATGTTTTTTCACTACCCGATTCAGGGTTTTGAAATTGATAGTTTAGAATATGTAGCACTCTCACATACAGTGGCAGCTTATTTGATGATCGCTTTTGTAATTATTCATTTATACCTGATTACAACAG
>JAOZUV010000232.1 GCA_029938505.1 Bacteroidales bacterium
TGTAGTTTTGAATCTAATGAAGTTACAATTCACTTATGTAAGGCTGAAGACCTAGGGGGTTTCAAAAGGAGTGTAAGATGAGTTATGAAAAAATTTAAAAGTGTTAAAGAGTTGTGAATACATTGATTGATAATGAAGGTATTGTCTTTGGGGATACATATGGTAGAAAGTGGAGATATAAACATTACGATTTCATGTAACAAAGATAACTCTTACAATTGAAGAATGCCTTGAAGGTTAACGTTACATGATAACCAGCCACCTACGACAGTATCCAAAAGAACGCCACAGCACCTGTAGTCTGGTTCATTTGCTTGTTATATTTAATAGTAAAAATTGAATGAAAAGGAGTTTATTATGAGTAATGTATTAAGATCAGATGTTAGAGATTTAAACGAAGCAGAGAAATTACTAAAGCAAAAGGCTGGTACTGTAACTAATATTGAGTGTCCTGATTGTGGTAAGGCTTTAGTTGTAAGAAATGGGTATTCCAAGTTTTTAGGCTGTTCAGATTACCCGAATTGTCAGTGTACAGTGGGGATACTTAATAATGCCCCAGTAAGCAGAGAAGCACCATTTACAAGAATAGCTTTTGAAGGTGGTTGGGTAAATGACGGTAAGTTACGTGGTACATTTATAACCGAAGAAGAGATAGTGTCTGTTATGAATGATACTCGTATAGATATTCACTGTGCAGATGATATGTGAATATAACGTACCAAGATAACCAGACCCAGCAAGAACACCACAGTACCTGCAGTCTGGTTTATTTGCTTGTTATACGCTTTTTAACTATTTACGGAGATCAATACTATGAAAATGTTACGAACAACAATGCCAGATGGAAGCAAGTGGGACGTGCCTGTTTTGTTAATTGCTCAGAATAGAGCGAAGTATTACGCTAAAGAATTTGGGGGTGACATAGAGAAGAGCATGGATAAAGATACTGGTCCTCTGTTTAACGATGACGAATATGAGATTAAAGATTGGGCAGTAAGTAACATGAATTGGGATGATGTCAAAATCCAGGCCAAGATGGTCAAGGAAGAAAATGAACCTGACTACCAAGAAGGGTGGGTCAATGGTGATAATGAAGTTTTGGACGTATAACGTTACATGATAACTAGCCGCCTACCAGCAACCAAGAGAACGCCACAGTACTTGCAGTCTGGTTTATTTGCTTGTTATATTTGAAATTTAAAGACCGAATAAAATATAACGTACAAGTTCACTGGTTGCAGGGGTACTGGTATGAACTTCCTTTACACCAGCAAAGACTGCTAAACAGAACCTTTCTTACTGATTGAGACCTCGGCAATCCAGTGTAACCACTTGTTATATTTTAACTTTAAAGGAAGGAAAAAACATGAATAATCAAAAAAGTAATTATATTGAGGATTTTAGATGGTCAACAGAGGAGCCACACAGTGATAATATTGAAACAATGAATGATTATCTTGACGTACATATGCCGACTGAATGGAAGCTTTTGGTAGTAGAAGGTACTTACGCAGAAATTAAAAATAATGAAGGGAACTTTGCAGTACATGCCTCCGGAGATGGTAATTGTTACAATCATAGAATTACGTTTGAAGAAATATAACGTAATAACTAACCTGCAAGCGGGGTAATACCAGGAAATTTGAATTTAACAACAAAACAACTAAACTCACAAAAATCAGCACCTAGCTTGTCAGAGTTTAGTGACTTGTTAGCCTATTATTAGAGGAAATTATGACACTTGAAAAAGATATTTTACAGACAGCAAAATTGGCTATAGATAAATCAATAATCGAAAACTTGACAAACTACAATGGCGCACTCCGAAAATTGTGCGAAAAGGTTATAAGCGACAATCAGCAAGAGATGTATGATCTTATTAATAGCTCTTTTGAAACAATGTTGACAAGTGATGTTTTTAAAATCGCTTTGAAAGATGCCCTAAATAACAAACTTGCAAAAGTCATTGTTGCCAGAATGGGAGGTGAACTTGAGAAACAAGTAAATGCACTAAAGGCAAATCCATTGACAAGAGCAAAGATAACTCTTGCAATTGAAAAATGCCTTGAAGGCTAACAGTGTAATATATGGAAAACAATACCAATAACTTATATAGATTTCAAAAATAAGGGAAACAGATATTATGAAGTGTAAAAAATGTAACGGAGAAGGTTCATATATGTATAGTCATAATCACGGAAAAATTTGTGAATATTGCTGTACACATGATAAAGGTTGGTGGGAATTAACAGAAGATTTTAGTGGATACGAAGAAGGTGGAAATAATAATTGTTGTAGAAAAGGCTGTGGAATGATGCAACGTGATGTAATTGAAGAATTAAAGAATAAAATATGACGTTAACATTACATATTGTTCAAGGTTTAAAGAAAGAAAATAAATAGAAAATATTAGGCTATAAAATGCTTGTAACAGATTAAATCATCTTTTACAAGCATTTTACCAACTAATTTAGATATATAATCAATAACCCCTAGACTCTGAAGAGTTAGGGGTTTCAACGAGGAGGTTGAGAGGAAATATGACATGTATTATTGGTTTTGTAAAAAATAATAAAGTTTTTATTGGTGGAGATTCAGCTGGTGTTGCAGGTTTAGATTATCATATTCGTGAAGATAAAAAAGTTTTTAAAAAGAAAAATATGATTTTTGGATTTACATCATCTTTTAGAATGGGACAAATTTTGAGATATTGTTTTGTTATTCCTGATCATGATCCACGCAAAGATGATTTTAATTATCTTTGTACTGATTTTATGGATGCTTTAATAAAATCATTTAAAAATAAAGGATACGCAACAACAAAAAATGACAAAGTATTAGAAGGTGTTTTTCTGCTCGGTTATAAAGGAAATTTATATCAAGTACAATCTGATTTTCAAGTTGCTAAAATCCAACGCCCATTTGATGCTTGTGGTTGTGGGGAAAGATATGCACTTGGAGCTATGGAAGTGATGACAAAAGATGATTCACAAAGTCCTGAAAAAATAATAATTGAAAGCTTGAAGGTTGCTGAATCTTATTCTGCTGGTGTACGAGGTCCGTATAATATTGTTTCGATTTAACAATTAGAATGATGCAACGTGATGTAAAGGAGAAATAAAATGACATCATATTTTAAACATTTTATTAACACTACAATTTTTAAGAACATTATAATGTTAATAATATATATCATTGTTGGAGTAACTATAGAGCATTTTCAATTAATCGAACGTCCAGCATACTGGACATTGTATGGTGTAATTTGGGGTATCTACATATCAAATAACAGTTCTAACTTTAAAAAGGAGAAAGAAAATGATACAGAAATTCGTTGAACGATTTATGGAATCAAAACCTGAAATAGAAAAACAATTTACTGAAAAACATCCAGAAAATTATGAAGATATTGTTCGTATAGTTGTTGAAGCATTATATGATCAAGATGATGAATATAATAAAACACCAGATCCAAAAAGAATACACAGAATAGATGATGGAGACTACCAAGGAACATTAATTTTTATAATTGGAGCAAATGGATATCAACCAGATATATATTGGTCTGTTAAAGTTAATTACGGATCATGTTCTGGATGTGATACACTTGAAGGTATTCGTGGATATGATACCTCAGCTCCTTCACAAAAACAAGTTAAAGATTATATGACATTGGCATTACATATTGTTCAAGGTTTAAAGGAAATTTAAGACTAATGATTGGTAATAGGATATATTATGCCAAAAATACAAAAAGTTTTTAAACGAAGCGATGGAAACAATGTAACTATAACTAATATAGCAAACTATAATATTTTTAGAAATCAATATGAGTTTAATGTATTTGCTAAAGTCAATAATAAGTATTATTATCCAGGTCCTTATGAAAAAACATTAAATGGATTATTTGTTGATGAATATATTAAACATGGAAGAAAAGGATTGTTATCTGTTGTTAGACCACATGAATTAATCAAAACAAGACTTGAACTTGAAAAATTACTTTAATTCAATACATTACTTTGTTTGTTATTTTTAGCAGAGAACATGATTTCTAAAAAAGGGAATAAGTTAAAATATGTGTAAAGAACAAAAAAAATATGATTTTTATAAAGATTTTTATGATGAACATCGTGTGAGTATATTACAATACAATAATTTGAGAAAACATTTTAACAAAATGATTAATGATATTCTTGGTCCAGATTATTATAATATTGAGATGGATGTATATCAAAGTGATATAGCTTGTTGTGAAGATACAATACGTTATTCCCAAATATCTTGTTTAGACAAATTTAAATCATTTATAGGATTGTAAAGGGCAATTATAATGTTATTTCATAATAAAATTGATTTTGTACAAATAGGTTGTGGAGGAACTGGATCATATTTAGTTGCTCCACTTTGTAAATTCATTTCAAATTTAAAACTTAGATTTGGAGATGAATTCAGTTGCACATATTATTTAGTCGA
>JAOZUV010000233.1 GCA_029938505.1 Bacteroidales bacterium
TCGATGATTTGTACAAAGCCCCCCAATTGGTAAAATAGTTTTTTTTGTTGTTTGTTAAAAGAGCGATTCAGCGTACTAGCCCAAAACAAAAAGGAAGCACCTCCTTTTTCAATGGTGAGGGTGTCAATGGTTTTTATGTCAATTTTTTTCGTTTGTAGTCGGCTCTTGAGTTGAGCATCCATTACTTTTTTACACTCAATATTGAAGTTTTCAATATCTGTAAGTTGCTTACGCAGATGTAAAAGCAAATGAGTGTAAAGCTCTTTATATGGATCATCAATATCAAATTCGGAAGCTGCGAATGTTAGTTGTTGTAAGGCCTCTTCATTAATGGTAGTATTATCACAAAAGCGATCGTAGATGGGAGTAATAGCACCGGCTAGTGAAAGGTTTTTAAATTCAGCTTTTGTAAGCCTTTTTCCGGTAAGATGACCAATATAAAGTCCAAAGAAAGTTGTAATTTTTGTAGCATAGCCTTTAATTTTATTAACTTTTAGATCTTTATTTGGATGCAAGAACGGCCATAAATTTTGATTGCTTTTAAGGTTGTTTAATTTATAGTTATATGCAAATAAAATACCTGTTAATCCGTAGCGGAAGAAGCTGGGGGGCGTAGTTTTGCTTATTTTTGAAGATTGTGTCATGGATTTATTTTTCGGCATAAAATAAGCCATATTTCCAAAGTCCTTTTTTTCTTGATCGTTTCAAATTTAAGCCGACTAAAAGATTTTCGTATTCAACTTTATTAAAGAATTTCACTTTATATAAAATCCAACCTTGTATCATCGTCTTTAATGATCCTAAATACATCAATCGAAAGGAGGGTAAGGTTTTTTCCGTGATATCATCAAAACGAATATTTTTGAAACCTATGCGTTTGGCATGTTCTTTAAAATAAGATTCCCTTCCCAATTCGTTTACTGCAACACGATGAAAGGTTTTATTATTTAAAAGCAAAGCCTCTTTTTCAGTGAGTGTTTCTTTAGCTTGAAATAGATCGGCCATAATTAAGCGTCCCCCTTTTTTCAATAATCGAAAAGCCTCTTCTAAATACTTGCTCTTGGGTTCGGCATAGCATACGCTTTCAATCGACCAAATTACATCAAAACTTTCATCAGGTAATTTGGTGTCAAGATAATCTCTTTCAAGGAATAAAACTTTGTCATCTACCCCTTGATCTTTGGCATATTTTGTGCCTTTTATAACTTGCTTTGGAACAACTGTAATTCCCGTTACTTTACAGCCAATTTCTTTAGCCAGATAAACAGAACTTCCACCCACTCCACAACCTGCATCCAATACATGATCTTCTGGTTTTATTTTTGCAATATCAGCAAGGACTTCATTTTCACGATGAATAGCTTCTGTGAGATTCTTAGTCGTTTCATCCCAATAACCCCCATGAAAAGCCATGCTTGTATCCAAATCCCAACCTTTGGCGTATTGCCATTCGCAGTAGTTATAATAATTGATGGTATCTTGTTTGCTGTATTTTGGTGAGCTCATATAATTTCTAATTTCGAAATAAAGGTAAATGAAATTCTAAGCTGACTTAAAATAAAAAATGCTTTTTATTCACGAAAAGGAAATTATAACATTCCAGGCTTAATATTATGTTGTAGTTTTTTGATGAGTTTATTTAATCTGTTTTTGCGTGTTTCTTTTCGTTTTGCATCTAATATCCAATGTATGTATTCTTTTCGGTAGGAGGGAGCCAGTTTTTGGAATTGTTGCAAAGCAGGAGGCTTGGCTTCTAAAAAATGAATGATTAAAATGGGTGTATTATTAAAATCACTATAATCTGTTTCAACTTTATTATTATCCCATTTAATTTGCCCGCTTATAGTATAACTCTCAATTTTTTGAAGACCGAATAAAGTCATCCGTTCTTGCTGAATTAGCCGCATCACCTTTACTTGATTTACTTTCGACCAATTTTTAATGTTTTTTCGGGGAGTGAATTTTCTTACATAGCGTTCTTCATCTATTCGTTTTATAATGCTATCAATCCATCCAAAACAAAGAGCTTCATCCAATGCATCCGAATAATCAATATTAGGTTTTTTAGTGTGTCTTTTTAAATAAAGCATCCATATTCCATCTGATTTATCATGGTTTTTCTCAAGCCATTTCCGGAAGATTTCCTTATCGATGAAATGTATTTGTTCAAGCATAATTGTAAAGATAAAAAAAGAGAGATGAATAATTTCACCTCTCTTTTAAATTTCCCGTCATGTTGAACTTCTTGCCCATCCGTTCAGGCAGAGATTCAGCATTTCATAATTATATTTTAGATTTCGGGTCGAGCCTGCCTGTTGGCAGACAGGTCCGGAATGACGAGTATTAAGCCACTTTTAATTTAATAGGTGTTTTTCAAAAAAAGTAAAAGCTGAAGCTCCAACATAAATTGAATTCAGTGGATTATTAAGCCCATGTCCTTCATTGGATGCTTCTAAATACCATACTTCTTTACCCGATGATTCGATTTTTTTTACCATTTGTCTGGATTCCATATACGGAACTCTTGGGTCGTTATATCCTTGAAAAACAAACAAAGGAATATCGATCTTTTAAGAATTGTTAAGCGTTGAAATTTTTGATAAAAATTTTCGCATTTCTGAATCTCTTTCATCTCCGTATTCCGCACGTCTAATATCGCGTCGATATGCTTTTGTATTCTCTAAAAAACTTACATAATTGGAGATTCCGAAAAAATCAACACCGCAACATAAGCGATCAGAATACTGTACGGCCGAAGCCAATACCATATATCCACCATATGAGCCACCAATTACACCCACACGCTTACTGTCTAAACTATCTTGCTTGCCAATCCAATCCAATAAAGCTCCTATGTCTTTTACAGAGTTTTCACGCAAGTACCCATTATCTAATTTAAGGAAGCTTTTACCATATCCTACTGAACCTCGTACGTTTGGAAAGATTACTGTTATTCCATTTCGTCTGGCCATTTCGTGTCTGGGACTCATAATTGGAAGAGCTTGAGCTTCTGGCCCACCGTGGATATCAAGCCATACCGGACGGGGTCCTGTAAAACTTTTATCCGGACGCATCACATAAGCCGTAATTGTACGTGCTTTCCCATCTATTGAGTCAAATGTTTGATAATGTATCGTCTCAGGATGAGGCAAAGGGTTTTTCTCTACTGGTTTTTGAGTCCATGAGATAAGCTCTTTGGTATCCATATTGAATGAATAAACACTGCTTATTGTAGAAGTAGATATATGATCAAAGGCAAAAATATTTTGTTTGGGATGCATCTTCATAGAACCTATCAGGCCTATAGGAATATTTTTTATTTTTTCAATCTTCAGACTGTTGCAATCTAATAATAGCAACATTCCATAGCCATCTTCATTGACTTCAAGAACGATCCAGTTGGCATCTACTGATCTTTTGATGGTTACTATATCCCAATGGATGGATTTGGTTAAAATAGTATCCTCTTGGGTGTGAAGATTTAATCGGTGCAATTCCTTAAATTCTGATTGATCATCACTTAAATAAAATAAAGTGCTGTCATTTTTCCCCCATACTGCATCACTATAAGAAACTTTATCGGAAGAATTGGGGAATATTTCTTGTTTATCCAGTGTTTTTAAATTTACCAAATTTATATGTGCTTCATTTACTGATACATATTGTGTTATTAATATTGTTTCGGAATTTTCTGACCATTGCCCAGGAAACCAATAGCCATCTGTTTCGCAAATCATTTTGATAGAAGTTGTATCCTTGGGGTTCATCATGTATATGTCAAAATCCTTTCCATTTCTTTTATTACTTCGAAAAGTATAAAGAGATCCGTCAGAATTAAAATAACCAGCGCCGATTTGGGATTTGAAATGCGTGATTTGTTGATAAGTTTTGTTGCTGAAATCATAACGAAAAAGTTCGTATAATTCGTTGCCACCTATATCCATCAAAAAAACCATATAGTTTTCTTTTGGGTTAGGATTTAAACTAATACTGGATATTCTTTCAGGGAGATTCTCGATTATTTCAGGATTTGTATCGGGTTTAGGTAAATAATGTGGCTTGCGATTCATTCCACCTGAATGGGCCATAATTATCATTCCATTTTCGTTTGATGACCATGAAATAATACTACTGCTTTGAGCCCCTTTTTTCATTACTCCGTACATATCATATGCAAGTTTCCACGGAACTCGTGATATTCCTTGAGCCGTTATTGTTCCTGGCTTGGGGACTCCTATAATACTTAATATTAGCACGACAATGAGGAGGATAGATACTATCGTTAGACCACTCCATTTTAAAATTCTTATAAAAAGATTTTTCTTGGGTTTCTTTGATTTATTCTTTTCCATTAAATCTGTTCTTTTTAAAGGTTAAATTAAACTGTTTGACGTTGTGTTTTTTTATAAGTTACATCTTTCTAAAGAAAATATGTTAACATTTTGTATACTAATTAAAATAAATAAAAATAAGCA
>JAOZUV010000234.1 GCA_029938505.1 Bacteroidales bacterium
TGAATTTTTATAAGTTAGTAGCCAAAAATCAGGATATCCTTAAAGGAGTTTTAAAGGTTTTGATTGGTCGTATGCGCAATATGAATACTCTCGAAGAAAAATTGGCTAAAAGCTACATCAAAATACAAGCACAGAAAAAGGAAATTGAAGACCAACATATAAATATCCTTGAACAAAAAGAATTATTGGAGGAACAAAATTATGACCTCCTAAGTTTGAATGAAGAGAAAAATCACTTTATCAGCGTATTGGTTCATGGAATGAAAAACCCTTTAACGAGTTGTTTGTGTCTTGCTGATTTACTAAAAACAGAAATCAATGATCCTGAGCACCCACATTACCAGCATACTGAAGTTATTCTTAATTCGCTTGAACGAATGAATAAGATGATTAATGAGGTGTTAAACGTGAACAAAATTGAATCGAAGACATTACAACTACAACTCGAAAAATTAGAGTTAGGAAAAATTATTAAAAATGTGATTAGTCATTTTAAATTCCCTATCGAACAAAAACAACTGAATATTCGCTTAAATCTCGAAAAAGCAATTTCAAAACTAAATAGTGTTTACACCTATCAAATCATTGATAATTTGCTTTCAAATGCCATCAAATTTTCTTCTTTAAATAATAATATTGACATCTCTCTTACTCATAAAGGCGAAAATGTTTTGATTCAAATTTCTGATGAAGGCACTGGTATTCCTAAAGAAAAATTCGAGAATTTATTTAATCAATACGAAAGACAAACTGATTGGAAAAATGAAAATCCAAACCAGGGTTTGGGATTAGCGATTGTAAAAAAATATGTGGATGCCATGAACGGAAAAGTATGGTGCGAAAGCGAAGAAGGAAAAGGAAGTAGCTTTTTTGTAGAATTCAATCGAATAAGCTACAACTAAGAAATAATTGTTGCAAGAATTTTTCTACTTCCTCCATAATTTCTAAATTCACAGAGATAAATACCTTGCCAAGTTCCCATATTTAAGCAAGCATTTGTAATTGGAATCGAAACAGAATTCCCAACCAAAGAGGCTTTAATATGTGCAGGCATGTCATCACTTCCTTCCATCGTAT
Source organism: Bacteroidales bacterium (assembly GCA_029938505.1). The sequence continues at coordinate 1,078 of JAOZUV010000234.1, forward strand.
GAATATAATCAGAACTTCCTTCGGGAACCAATTTATTGAAAGTAGTTTCAAAATCAACACGCACACTCGGGTCTGCATTTTCGTTAATAGTTAATCCAGCTGAAGTGTGTTTAATAAACAAATGAAGCAACCCGCTCTCAGGCAGATTGCTCAATTGTTTTTCTATTAATGAAGTAATTAAATGATAACCTCTTTGGAACGGAGGCAATTTAATTTCAATTTGCTGCGTCAAATTATTTATTTTAATTTATTACCATATTTATCAATACCAGCAATTTTCTCTAACATATCTGTTGTTAAAGATTTCGGTCTTTCAAGAGGATAGCTTAAAGCTCTGTCCCAAATAATATTTGCACAAATACCTATCGATCGTCCTATTCCAAACAAAACCGTATAAAAATCATACTCATGTACTCCATAATGCCATTGAACAACACCCGACTGTGCATCAACATTTGGCCATGGGTTTTTTGCTTTTCCTTGTTCTTGTAAAATTGGTGGAACAACTTTATAAAGCATATCCACATATTTAAAGATCGGATCATCAGCAAGGTGGCTTAGACTAAATTCACGTTGTAAAAGATAACGAGGGTCTGTTTTCCGCAACACTGCGTGACCAAATCCAGGAACAACTTGTCCGGCATTCAAAGTCTCCCAAACAAATTGTTTGATCTCAGCTTCGGTAGGAATAGTACCTCCCATTTTATCCATCAAATCTTGCAGCCATTGCAAAACTCCTTGACTTGCCAATCCGTGTAATGGGCCGGCCAAGCCATTAATCATGGCCGATATCGAAAGATATACATCAGAAAGAGAACTAGATACTAAATGCCCAGTATGAGCACTAACATTACCAGCTTCGTGATCGCTATGCAAAATAAAGTGCATACGTGTAACATCATCATAGGGTTTTTCTTTACCCATCATAAAGGCAAAGTTTCCACCCATATCAAGGTGTGGATTTGACTGAATTCGATTCCCGTCTCTATATAGTTTAGCATAAATATAAGTTGCAATTTCAGGCAATTTTGCAAGCATATTTAATGAATCTTCATAAGTAGGATCCCAATAATCTTCCTTTTTGATACCCGCTACATATTTTTTAGTAAAAAAAGATTCCCTATGCATCGACAAAACTGCTGTTGAAAAAATCGTCATTGGGTGACTACAACAAGGGAACGCATCAATTAACTCATAAATATAACGAGGTAAAATCCGACGTTTACTAAATTCATCAACCACATCAGCAATTTCACTTTCTGTTGGGATATCACCAGTCAAAAGCAGATAAAACAAACCTTCAACATAGGGCATTTCTGCACCCTGAGGTTTAGGTAATTTTTCAAATACTTCATGCAATGTATAACCCCTAAAACGGATACCCTCATCCGGATCAAGATATGAAATATCAGTCACCATACTTTTTAAACCACGCATTCCGCCAAGGATTTGCGAGATAGTAACATTATCAACAACAACATTACCGTACTCTTTATTCAAGCGTTGGGTACGCGGTCTCCATTCTTCAATTTTTTCGTGTAGTTTTTCTTTTAAACTGGCCATCTTATAGTTTAGTTAGTTTTTTAACAATTTAATACATTCTTTACATGTTTCCAATGATTGCATCACCAAATTCTGAACATTTCAGCAAACTTGCATCATCCATCATGCGATGATAATCGTAAGTAACCCTTTTTTGATCAATGGTTTTTACTAAAGCAGCCCAAATCAAATCATGTGCTTCATCCCATCCCATATACTTGAACATCATACTTCCAGATAAGATAACAGAACCAGGGTTTACTTTGTCGAGACCAGCATATTTAGGAGCTGTACCATGAGTAGCCTCAAAAATAGCATGACCACTAATATAATTAATATTGGCTCCTGGTGCAATTCCAATCCCCCCTACCTGAGCAGCAAGAGCATCTGAAAGATAATCTCCATTCAAGTTAAGAGTTGCAATAACCTCAAATTCTTTAGCTCTCGTTAAAACCTGCTGTAACGTAATGTCTGCAATGGAATCTTTAATCAATAATTTATTTTTCCATTGACTATTTCCATGTGTTGGCATTAATTTGAGAGCGATTTCAACTTCTTCTCTTTTTTCCTGTTGCTGTGCTGCCACCATCATATGATAACCAGGATCAATCATTTTTGCATTATCTTCAATACTTAAGTCCTGATTAGCATCTTTATTTCCAATGATCCAGCTTTCACGTTCCGTAACAACTTGATCTCTGTATTCATTTACGGCTACTTCAAAACCCCAGCTTTTAAAGGCTCCCTCCGTAAATTTCATAATGTTTCCTTTATGCACTAAGGTGACTGACTTACGACCTTCAGCTATAGCATATTCTATAGCAGCTTTAATCAATCGATAAGACCCTTCTTTCGAAACAGGTTTCACACCTATCCCACTTGTTTTGGGGAAACGAATATTTTTTACATTCATTTCATCTTCTAAAAAACGAATTACTTTTTCAACTTCAGCAGTACCTTCAGCCCATTCAATTCCAGCATAAATATCTTCCGTATTTTCTCTAAAAATAACCATATCAACATCCTCAGGGTGACGAACTGGAGAAGGAACTCCTGTGATATATTTAACAGGTCGTAAACAAGTATAAAGATCTAATTTTTGTCTTAATGCAACATTTAAGGATGTAATCCCACCTCCCACAGGAGTTGTTAAAGGACCTTTAATTCCAACTAAATATTCTCTAAAAGCATCCAGTGTTTCTTCAGGTAACCACTCTCCAGTTTTATTAAATGCATTCTCTCCAGCATACACTTCTTTCCAATTGATTTTTCGTTTACCATCATAAGCTTTCTCTACGGCAGCATCAAAAACACGTACAGAGGCAGCCCAAATATCAGGGCCTGTTCCATCACCTTCAATAAAAGGAAGAATGACTATATCGGGTCCATTTAGCTTTCCGTTTTCAATAGTAATTTTTTGTTCGTTCATTTTAGTGTTTTTATATTTTTACAAATAACTGTATCGGATTGAAATTCATTTGTTTGATTATAAATTTACAAAGAATTTTTGCAAAATAAAACTAATATATATCAATTCTACATTATTTAAAGCTATTTATAAATAACCATAAAGAACCAACCTATACCGATATTATACAGCAACTTATACCATAAATGCCCAATATCATTTTACGATGGTTATTGTTATTTATGTAGCAGTACAATTCGACTATTAATGGCTCCTGACAGGAAGAAAAAACTACGATTTATGAGATTGAAAAAAGCAATATTTATTTATCCGATGAGAAAATAGATACCAAATGTTCAGGAAAATGGCTAAATATCATCTTCCAAAAGCGGAATTCACCGACAGATTCCTTTAGTCACCGATTTAAACCCCCATATA
>JAOZUV010000235.1 GCA_029938505.1 Bacteroidales bacterium
AATAAATGAAAAAAGCTCGAGTAAAACACCCGAGCTTCTATATGTAATATTATATTTAATATACAAATACTGATTATTCATATCTCAATGCATCCACAGGATTACTTAAGGCTATCTTTATCGTTTGATAACTGATAGAAAGCCATCCAATTAATAAAGTAATTAGTGTTCCGCTTATGTAATAAACCCAACTTACATTAATTCTGTCAGCAAATGAGTTAAGCCAGTAATCAGTCCCAAAATAAGCTGCTGGCCAAGCAATAATACTGGCAATGAAAACGAGTTTTACAATTTCGGTAGATAAGAGTTTTACAATTGAAGTTACACTAGCACCATGAGCTTTACGAATTCCAATTTCTTTTGTTTTTACGAGAGCCGTATAAGTGATCAATCCTAATAATCCTAAACTAGCTATTAAGATAGCAAGGATGGCAAAAATAGTAAAGATTTTACCTGTTTTTATTTCTGTATTATACAGTTTATTATAATCTTCTTTAAAGAAGAAGTAATTAAATGGCATTGCATAACTGTATGAGTTCCAAGTTTGCTCAATAAATTCGACAGTCTCGCGAATATTGTTTTTGTTTAGGCGGACAACTAAATAGCCTTCTTGATTCCCTCTCATTACTGTTAAGGCAACGGGTGCAATATCTAAATGAAGTGATTGAATATTATAGTCTTTCATTACACCAATAATAGGCAAATTAAGCCATTGTCCTTCTCCTCTTGGTATTTGCAAATTTTTACCAATAGGATCTTCTAAACCAAGAACCTTAACAGCTGCTTCATTGATTATGATAGCTGAAGAATCAGTTCCATATGATTTGTCAAAAAATCGACCTTCTGCTAATTCAAAGCCCATAACTTTTGGGTATTCGAGGCTGACACGATTTTGCATAAGTAGATAGGTGTTCTTGTCTGGATCATTTTCTACAAACATTCCATTGTTCGAATACCGTTGCTTACCAGGAATAGTTGATGAATTACCAACACTTATTACGTTTGAATTTTTTAGTAATTCGGCTTTAAAGGACTCAATGTGATTTTTTAGTGCATCAGGTCTTCTAACACATAAAATATTTTCTTTATCAAACCCAATATCTTTTGATTGCATATAATCCAATTGTTTATAAACAACCAATGTTCCGATGATAATGGTGATGGAAATAACGAATTGAGATATAACTAATATGCTTCTCATGATTCCGGATTTTGCACCTTTGCTAACGCTCCCTTTTAAAACCAACACTGGTTTGAATGAGGCCAGTACAAAAGCAGGGTAGGTGCCTGCCATAAATCCAACGACTATAAGTAATCCAACCAATAAAGGAATGCCATAGCCATTGTTAAATAAGCCGTATATTAATTCTAATCCGAGTAAATTATTAAAATTTGGTGTGAGGATATTTACTGCTAAAACAGCAACAATGGTTGCTATGAGAGTAAGTAATAATGATTCACCAATGAATTGTACAATTAAGCTTCCTTTGGATGCTCCAATGGTTTTCTTAATTCCAACTTCTTTGGAGCGTGTAGCCGATTTTGCTGTGGAAAGATTAATGAAATTTATGATGGCTATAACAAGGATAAGGATAGCTATAATTGAAAATATATTTACATAAGCAATATTGCCATTTGGTTCTAGTTCTTCGCTTAGTTTTGACTTTAAGTGAATGTCTTCTATCGGTTGAAGATAATAACCAAAAAAGTTCCCCATATTCTTGAAATCTTCTAATGAAAAACCTAATATTTGTTTAAGTTGTGGACCAACATAAGTTACAACCAATGATTGAAGTTTATCCTCAAGTTCCTGTTGATTTGTTCCTTCCTTAACACGGATATATGTGATATAGTTATGACTGACCCAATTTAAGTTTTCTGATTGACGCAGCGTATTTAAGGATGCCATCATATCGAAATGAAAATGTGAGTTTGCGGGAACATCCTCCATCACTCCGGTTACTGTATAAAAAACAGTATCACTTTCAACACTAATCATCTTGCCCATGGGGTCTTCGTCACCAAAATATTTTTCGGCATACGACTTTGTCATTACAATAGACTGTGGATTTAGTAGTGCTTTTTTTGGATCACCTTCTATCATTTTAAAACTGAAAATATCGAAAAAGGTAGAATCGGCAAATAGAAGTCCATCTTCATTAAATGCTTTTTCTTTATAACGCATTAGCCAAGCCCCTGATCGGTTTATTCAAACAACTTGTTCAATTTCTGGAAAATCATCTTTTAAAGCACGTGCCATTGGAGCTGCAGTAACAGCCTGATCAAGCACTTGCCCCGACATTTGCCCAGTTACTTTTACTCTATAAATTTGTTTATAATCTTTATGAAAACGATCGTAACTAAGTTCATGGATTACATAGAGAGAGATAAAGATAAAACTGGTCAAACCAATAGCCAGTCCTAATATGTTGATAAAGAAATATCCTTTTTGCTTGAAAAGGTTGCGTATTGCTGAAGTAATAAAATTCTTAAACATCTGTTGAGTTTTTTTAGTATTTTTAGATTAGACGAACAAGCTATATGATTGTTACACTAAGCACTTTCACGTTTTTATTGTACAAAGATATATGTAGTTACAAAGAAGAAAATATAAATTCGGTGTATAGGGGGAAGAAAATCGGTGACTTAAGATATTTATCGGTGAGTTCCGTTTTTTTATTTTTTTTCTGATTTATACGATAAAAAAACTTGTCGTTATGAATAAAATTAGAATTGTTTTTTTTATGTAATTTTTATTGCCCTATTGGATAATTTCTCCAAAATAAGGTATGCTTTCCAATATTAATCTACTCGTTTATATTGTTTGTTTAAAAATTATTTTCATTGGTCTAAATTACTACGGGATTGGAATATAAAATTTTATAAAATCCTAATTATTCACTAATTTTGGAATACAAAAAAATAAACTAATTAAAAATCACCATGAAAATTTTAAAAACTTCTATTCAGCTTTTGTTATTTTTACTATTAACAAACTTAACTGCTTTTGGAGGAACGCAATTAATGCGATTCCCCGATATACACAATAATCAAATTGTATTTGTATCCGGTAATGATATTTGGACTGTAGCTGCCGAAGGTGGTGTTGCTTCACGTCTGACTGTTGATGATGGCAAAGAACGTTATCCACGATTTTCATTAGATGGAAAAATGATTGCATTCACTGGTGAATACGATGGCAATTCAGATGTTTATGTGATGGATAATCAAGGAGGCAATATCCATCGTGTTACTTTTCACCCTGGAAATGATGAAGTCATAGGTTGGCATCCTATTAAAAACAAAATTGTTTTTACTTCTGGACGTCATAGTACAAGCCGATATTCAAAATTATTTTTGATTTCTCCTGATGGAACAGGTTTAGAAGAAATGATTATGTATGATGCCTATAGAGGTAGCTTTTCTCCTGATGGAAAAAAGATAGCTTATAATAAAACTAATCGTGAAGATAGAACTTGGAAACGTTATAAAGGGGGGAGAGCGCAAGAAGTTTATATCTACGATTTCGATACCAATAAAGAACTTAATATAACAAATTTTGATGGTACTGATCGTATGCCAATGTGGATTGGGGATAAAATTTATTATACTTCTGATAAAGACCGCGTTCTTAATATTTATGAATATAATACAACAACTAAGGCAAGCAAACAAATTACTAATTATACAAGTTATGATGTAAGAAGGCCTGAATTTGATCAGGATAATATTGTATTTGAATTGGGTGGCAAAATTGGGATGTATGATATCGAAACAGGAAAAACAAACACTGTTGATATTCAAATTAATGCAGATGCACCCGAAACTAGAGCTAGTATCGTAAATGTAAGTCGTTCTATTCAAGGCTTTGATATTTCTCCTAGCGGAAAACGTGCCTTAATTAATGCTCGTGGTGAAATATTTACAGTTCCTGTAAAAGAAGGACCTATCCGGAATATTAGTGATAATTGTGGTGCAAGAGACAAAGATGCTGCTTGGTCTCCTGATGGAGAAAAAATTGCTTATATCTCTGATAAAAGTGGGGAATTTGAAATTTATATTCAAGATGCATTCGGTAAAGAAGAAGCCGTTAAATTAACCAAGCATAAAGATGGTTACAGACATACGTTGAGATGGTCGCCTGATGGAACTAAAATAGCTTTTACCGATCAAACGCTTAAATGTTTTTATGTAGATATTAATACTAAAAAGGTAACTGTTGTTGATCAGGCAAAATATGAAAATGTTGATATTTCACTAGATGATAAACCGATTAATGATTTCCAATGGTCACCAGATAGTAAATATATTGCGTATTCACGAATGAATGAAGCCTTTGTTTATCAGGTATATGTTTATTCTTTAAACTCAAAGAAAATTCATTTGGCAAGCGATGGATTATTTAATGATTTTAATCCTGTATTTACCAAAGATGGTGAACACCTTTTATTTATTT
>JAOZUV010000236.1 GCA_029938505.1 Bacteroidales bacterium
AGGAAAATACAGTACGGACATAATATTTCTGCTTAAGTCTTTAATCATTACGTCTAATAATATTAAACCAAATATATTTTTATTAACCTAATTAAAATTGTTCACTTATGTTTATTAAATCATTAAAAACTTTAGTTATTAGTTTGTTTCTAATACTTATCGTTTTACCTCTTTATTCTCAGGATAAAAAGGAAAAAAAAGATGTTGTTATTTGGGAGTTTGATACCCTTTCAATTGTTAAATCAGGTACAGTAAAAAGCCAGGATCGTACAGGTACTTGTTGGGATTTTGGAACTGTATCTTTTATTGAATCAGAATTATTAAGGTTGAACAAAGGCCTCTTTAATATTTCTGAAATGTTTATTGTTCGTAATGTATATCCAGTAAAAGCCCGTAAATATTTATTGCTTCATGGTAATTACACTTTTGCTCAGGGTGGACAAGCGCATGATGTAATGAATGCAATTCGTTTAAATGGAATGATGCCTGAGTCTGTTTATCATGGGATGAATATTGGTCTTGATATACATAATCATGGCGAAATGGATGCTGTTTTAAAAGCTATGATGAAAGCTGTTGTTAGTCGTAGAGGTGGTGAAATTACACCTCGCTGGAATGAAGCCCTTGAAGGAGTTTTAGATGCATACTTAGGCCATATTCCTGAGGAATTTTCTTTTAATGGGAAACAATATACTCCTCAATCATTTGCGAAAGATATGGAGATTAATCCAGACAATTATGTAGAGTTAACATCTTTTAGCTACTATCCGTTTTACGAAAAATGCTTACTAGATGTTCCTGACAATTGGTCAATGGATCCTTACTATAATCTTCCTATTGATGATTTTATGGAAGTGATGTATAATTCACTAGAAAATGGGTATTCTATAGTATGGGATGGTGATGTGAGTGATAAATATTTCTCCCATAAAAATGGAGTTGCCTATGTTCCTGAAGTAAAATGGCAACGATATTCTGAAGAATCTGAGAAAGAATATATAGCTCGTTATCAAAAAGAGGTTGCTGAAGTTACACAAGAAGATCACGATAAATCAATTTATAACCAAACAACTACCGATGATCATTTAATGCATTTGGTGGGAATTACGAAAGATCAGTTTGGGAATAAGTATTTTATTACAAAAAATTCATGGTCGGCTAAAAGTAATGACTTTGGAGGATACTTGAATATCTCAGATAAATATATTCGTTTACGTTCTATCGCAATTATGGTTCATAAAGATGCCATTCCAAAAAATATTGCGAAAAAATTAGGGATAAAATAATATCTCGAATTAAAGAGTTTTTAACATTAAGCTTATCGACTTACTTATAATACTAAGACTTCGATAAGCTTAATTTTTTTGTCAATAATTAAAACTATTGAATAAATAATTAAATGTATTTTATTTCAGACACTGGTAACCATCCAACACTTCCATTGGCAATACGGATTTCAACCCATTCGCCAATTTGTTCTAAAATATAAATTTTTGTTCCTTCATGAATTACAAATAAATCAACACTATTTCTGTTTGGTCTACTTTTTATTGTAATCGTAGGAGCAAAAAGGATAGCTTCCTTATGTGTATTTGAATAATAATATTTTTGATAGGATACAAAATATGATGCAATGGAAAATAGAAGGAATAGAATTCCCAAAGTAAAAAATAGCTTTTTAATAAAACGGCTTCGTGCAAGCAAATAAATAGCAGCGAAAATCAGTGTTAAAATAAACAAGCCGATAGCAACTCTGGCCCAAAGATTAACCGAAAACATATTATAAAACTGATTCCACCAACGTTTAAATATGATTTGAGGAACACTCTCAATATTATCTACAATTCGGCTGTTAGCAATTCCCAAATTGTAATTGATATCTTCATTATTCGGATTTAGTTTCTTAGCTTTTTCGTAAAACAAAATAGCCGATGCCAAATCATCAATTTTATAATAGGCATTTCCTAAATTGTAATATAATTGTGCAGATTCAACATTATCTTTAATAATCAATTGATAATTTTGAATGGCTTCATGATATATGTTGGCATCATATTGTTGATTAGCCAGAACCAAAAGAGAGTCGTGCTTGTTGTTTCCAAAGCTAATTAGAACTCCCAATAAAAGTATCAGTGTAAATATAGATTTTTTCATTATCTCAGTTCCCTTTCTATTTTACTGATAATCTCCAATGCTTCATTATAAATCTTATCCATAGTTGATGTTGGATCGCCAGGAGCGAAACGTGCAAAATCGCAATTATTCAAACATCCGATAAATTGTTTAATGGTAACATCTTTCACTTCTTTTCCAAGTAAAGCATCTTCTATCGAGTCTTTCGAAAGTTCAGAAAGTGGGATGTTAAATTTGTCGGCAAGATAACCCCAAAGTGCTTGTGAAATCTCATTATAAAAGGCCTCCGATTCTTTTGTTCCTAAATATTGATTGGCTTTTTTTAAATTTTTACGCGCTACCTTTGTCGCTTTTTTGTGGCGCATTAAAGATTGATTACTCAGTCTGGCAGCTTGTTTTCTCCAGATAAGAATAAAAATGATGAACAATAGAGCAGGTATTATATACCATAAAACAAAGGCAATACTGCCATAAAAGAAAAAATTTAGAGGTTGAAGTATTTCGCTCTTTACTTTTATATGCCGAATGTCTTGACCAATATATTGAATGTCTTCCTGATTAATTCCGCTATAACTTACACCCGCTTGATAATTATCTCCCTTTTCTACCTGAATATTAAAAGCTTTAGTCTTTAGAATTTCATATTTCTTGGTAATTGGATTAAAAAAACTAAAATCAAAGGATTCAATCGTAAATTCTCCAGGATTGCGTGGAATAATCAAGTATTCAAATGTTCTACTTCCGGAAACGCCCCTTTGAGTAGCTCTTACATCATCTATAATTTTAGGGTCATAAACTTCAAAATCAGTAGGAAATGAGATATCTAACTTATCAATCAATTCGATATTTCCCTGACCTGAAATCTTATACCTAATTGTGATTGCATCATTTGTTTTAACAGCAGTATTATCGATTTCTGATTTCACCGTATAGCTCCCAATAGCACCGTTGAAATTTGTAGGTTTTCCATTTTGTGGTAAGGGTTTGATATTTAATTCAATTGAATTTGACTTCAGAAATTTTTGAATATTTTGATATCCACTGAAAAATGGGTCGTCAAAAAAGCTGTCAAAAAATGAATTGCTTCGGCGTTTTCGTGCATTGGTATTTCTGACTTGTGCTACGCATTGTAATTCCAGCGGACTGATTGTAATTTTTCCGCTTTTTTGGGGGAAGATGGCAAACTTTCGTAGATCGGCAGTTACGTATTCTACTCCATCAATTATTTCTTGCGATTGATTTAATTGGGCACCTTGCTCAATTAAATTTTTCAACCAAAAGCCTGATAGATTGGGTTCTTTTTCGCTAGTGATATTGGAAACAGGAACTTTGGTATAAATTTTATAAGAGAGAATAATTTGTTCGCCCAGATAAGGATTATTCTTGTCAACGATGGCTTTTATAAAAACAGCGTTTTCATCAAGCGTAGTTGCTTGTTGAGGCTTATTAGAATTAGTATTTTGAGTTTGAGCTTGTTTTTTTCCGACGACTATTTTAAGTTCGTTAGTTTCATATTCTTTCCCATCGACAGTGATTTTTGCTGGAGCTATTGTAAAAGTTCCTTCTGATGAAGCGCGTAAGTAATAAGAGTAAGTGATGGTCGTACTTTGTGTCATTCGACCATTGATATTCGAATAACTTGAGTTGGTTGATTGATTGGGTCCTGTTAATACTCTGAATTTGTCAAAATTAGGTCCCTTGAAATTGCTTCCTTTTGCGTTTACTATAAATTGAACAATAAATTGATCGTTCACGGCTACATTAGTTTGTCCAATAGCTTTAAACGTAACATCTTGAGCTATTAGCGGAGCAGCCATTAGCAAAAGCATTGGGAGTAATAGTAGCAGATGTTTTTTTATTTTCATTCGTTTTTCAAATATATGAAATAAGAGCCTACCAATCTTTTTCAGATTTAGTAGCTTTTGCACTTTTTGCTTTTGCTTTTTTTAATTTTTCAATGGTTTTTTTCTCGTCATTTTTCAAAGCTTCTAACATACGCTCAGCATCTTGTTTCGAAATTTGTTTTGGTTGTTGTTGCTGATTCTTTTGTTGTTTCTCGTCTTGATTCTGATCTTGATTTTTTTCCTGATCTTTTTGATCCTGCTGATCTTCCTTATTTTCTTGGTCTTTTTTGTCCTGCTTATCTTCTTGATCCTTTTTGTCTTGATCTTTATCCTGATCCTTGTCTTGTTGATCTTGTTTTTGTTGTTCGTCTAATTTCTGACGAGCGTATTCCAGATTGTATTTTGTATCCATATCAGCGGGATTGTTCCGCAAAGCATTTTTGTAGGCATCAATACTTTCTTGATATTTATCG
>JAOZUV010000237.1 GCA_029938505.1 Bacteroidales bacterium
ATTCACTCCATCACCATTATGCTCAACATAAATACTAAAGTCAATTTTCCCACGCTCCAATTTATTGCTCAGTAAAGACCTTATTTCAAGATCTTTCCCCCGATAAATGCCAGGCATACGAGTATTCAAATCAACTTGTTTACTGTTAAGGGTTTTTATTTCGATATTTACTTTTTTATTAGGAAGCGCAAGTTCGGCCTTACCAAAGCCAGTCATAGATTTCATCATAGTACAAATATTTTACACAAAGATAAGAAGCTTAGCCAGTTTATCAAACACATATAAATTATGCTCTTGATAAGCTAATTTGATTTTTTTGTATCTTGTTATCAATTACGTTTTTTTTGATTTTTTAATTTTTTTTGACCCGAAAATTATGTCTGAAATCACTGAACCTTTCCATCTATTCGATGATCCGATAAAGTATTATACAGCTATGTTGGAGGATATTGAAAATGCTAGCAGACGCGTTTATTTGCAAACTTATCGTGTGGGTAACGATACTATTGGAATTAAGTTTAGGGACTGTTTAACGGAGAAAGCCAAGCAAGGTGTAGAGGTCAAAATTTTGATTGATAGCTGGGGAGGAAACTCAATTCCCGATAAGTTTTTTGATGAGCTCAAATCTTATGGCGGGGAAGTTCGATACTTTGAAAAGTTAAAATTTAATATCGATTTTTTCACCAAAGGCCATCGTCGAAATCATAGAAAATTACTAATTATTGATGATGAAATAAGCTATATTGGCTCCACTAATATTACCGAGTATAATTTAAACTGGCGCGAATTGGTGATGCGTTTACGATCAGATATTGCCTTTAAATTTAATAAGATTTTTAACGAAGATTGGGAGAATTACAATAAAAATGTGATTGATAAAAAAGCCAACTCTCGCATGATTCGACATGAAACTTGTGAGATTCTTCGGGATGTTCCATCCATTTCTATCAAGCGTATCAATAATCGTTATATTCAATTGGTTAAAAAAGCGAAAGATCAGATACTGATTGAAACGCCTTATTTCCTCCCGGGATATCTGCTTCGGAAAGCTTTAATGGGTGCAGCTAAACGTGGGGTGAATGTGACCATTATTATCCCAAAACATTCGGATGTTAGTTTGGTGGATATTTTGCGGAATAAATACCTCGGACAATTGTATAAAAGTGGGATTCACTTTTTGTTTTACATCCCTCATAATTTACACGCCAAAGTGATGCTGATTGATGACGAAATTTATTCCATTGGCTCACCAAATTTTGATTATCGCTCATTCCGTTATATGTATGAAATAGCTTTGATCGGACAACGAAAAGATATTATTGATCAATTGGAAACCCATCTCCGTGATACCATCCGAAACTCTCAGGCTTTTGATTATGAACGCTGGCTCAACCGCCCATGGATTAATAAGTTTTTTGAGTGGATATTATTGCCGTTTAGGCATTTATTGTAAACTAAATTGCTTTTATTAAGCATATGAATAATGTGTATGTGTAAGAAATCATTAAATTTGATACACTAAAAAATTACTATGAAAAATAAATATGTTGATTTCATCACAGATAAACATTTATTTTATTGTATCGCCAACTTACATAATTCTTATATTAAAGCAAAAGCTGATATCAGTAAAAAGAAGTTTTATAAAAATAAAATCGATACAATCAAATTAACTTTTGATTCAAAATTTAATAATCTTGATGAAGATTCGATAATTGAAGCTGAAATTTTAAGACAAATTGATAAATCAATTAACAACTCTATTGGAACATTTCATGAGCAAATTTTAGGTGGAATTAAGGGATTTGAAATTGGAAAATTAAGTGGGTTTGATATAAAATCTACAGATGACACTTTGTTTGCTGATATTAAAAACAAGCACAATACAATGAATAGTAGTTCTGCAGAAAGTTTGTTCCAAAAATTAGCTCATTATGCTGACACTTATAAACAATCAAAATGCTATTGGGTTCAAGTATTAGCAAAAAACAGTTTCAATGAAAAGTGGTTTGGTGAAATTAATGGAAAAGAATACAGTCATAGTAGAGTTTACAAGATATCTGGTGACCAATTTTATGCGTTATTATCTGAACAAAATGATGCCTTATTTCAGTTATATAAAATCCTTCCAAGAGCAATTGAAGATTATCTTACAACAATAAACAAAAAGAAAGGTTTTAGCGAAAATTCGGCACTTTCTGAATTAAAGACTGAATCGACAATTTCTAAACGTAGAATCTTTGATCAAATAACATTTGATAATTATAGCTATTATTTAGATTTCGATAAGTTGTAGTATTCATTCAAGAACTTTACAATAGAATAACCAACCTCCCTACCCAAATTTACAGGAACTGCATTCCCAATTTGTTTGTATTGTTGTGCTATTGAACCAACAAATTTCCATTCATCTGGAAAAGTTTGTATTCGTGCATACTCTCGAACAGTAAATGGTCTTGTTTCTTCAGGATGGCATCTTTCAGTTTGTTTTTGAGCAGGACTACAAGTAAGCGTTAGACATGGTTCATCCCATCCAATTCTTCTCGCCATACCAGTTTTTCCTCCACTAAGATAAAAACTACCACCCATATATTCCTTTTGGATTTCTAATGGAAGATCTCTCCAATAACCTTTTTGTGGAATTAAGTCCAATACATCTTTTTTATATTGCGGGTATTTAGACCCTTCAGATTTGGGGACATTACAATTAAAAAGGTCACCTTTTTTCAAAGCATCTTTTAAATTATAAGTTCTTTTATAAGGTTTAGGATATTCAAAATTTAAATCAATATCCTTACGAATCCCAACTAAAATTATACGTTCTCTTTTCTGTGGAACATTAAAATTAACAGCTTTAAGCACTTGAACAGGCACTACATTATAGCCAATTTCATCTAAAATAGAGATCATCCCTTTTATAGTTTCTCCATTTTCGTGGCTTAATAGACCACGAACATTTTCACCAATACAAATAGGAGGATTGACTTCTTTAACAACTCTAGCAAATTCATAAAATAATGTACCTCGAGCATCATTCAATCCTAACTTTTTACCTGCATAACTGAATGCCTGACATGGAAAACCTCCTGTAACAACATCAACTTTGTTTTTATAATCAGAAAAATCAAACAATTTAATATCTCCCTCTAAAATTTTCCAATTTGGTCTGTTTTCACGCAAGGTTTGACATGCCCATTTATCAATTTCATTAAGCACAACACAATTTAGCCCAGCCTTCTCTATTCCAATAGCCAATCCACCAGCTCCTGCAAATAATTCAATTACAGAATAGCCATTATTCGGTTTGATAAAGTTTGAAACTTCATCAATTACATCATTATTAGTTAATTCACCTAAAAACATTTGCAAATCTTCTTTTTTATAAGTTCTATATCTAGATAAGGGTTCTCGAATGGCAGGAAATCTACCTGAATTATCCCATCTTCTTAGAGTTTCCTTGCTCTTTCCCACAAACTCGGAAGCTTCTCCTATCAACAAATACCCTTTCATAACCATATTACACAACCTTATACAATGGTTACAAACATAACATTATTTACTATAAATTGCAAGAAAAATACATCAAAACGAAAAATCAATCTTATACTGCTGAAAAAGATTAATCATCATATTAGCACATCAGCACATCAATCTATTCTCTATCAAAAAAGATATTCTTCGAGCCTGAAGACAAAGGAATGGCATACACCACTTTTACATCTTCGTCTAATAAGTTTAAATCCAAAATGGCTTGTCCTGCCGTATAAAAGATGCGGTTATCTACCCGATTATCCATAGCCACACTTACGGCTGAACCAACAGCAATACCTAAATCTGTGGTATTAAATACACAGGGATGATTGGGATGTTTATCTTTTTCGGCACAATTTTTAAAGCCACACATACCGCACTTTTTCAAACCAACAGATTTAATTTTGGTTCCCAAAATAATCATTGCATCAGCTTTCAATAAATTTTTTGCATCACGACTAAAAGCAGGAAAATCCATTTCCTGATCGATCTCTACCATCCGCTTAGCAATTTTTTCAATGTCTTTTCGCTCAGCCATAGCAATTGAAATATAATCAATTCCACGTCCCTTAGGGGCTGTACGGGCGGCAACCATCATTTTTTGCGCAATTTTTTTTAAGGTTTTTGAACGTAATTCTTCGTCATATTTAAGTGCCATAGGTGTTACGTTTTTTTGTTAAACTTTAGTTGTTTAAGAAAGAAGGAGACTGAGCGGAGTCGAAGTCGGATTATAATATTTCCACCTCCCTTCAACTACATTTCGACTACGCTCAATGTACGTCTTCAGAATGCATCATTATCCTCCATCAAAAATAAGAAAAAAGCATTTATTATTGTTTGTTTTCTAGCAATTAAAAATCATACCTTTGCGATGAAATTTTTATATTATTTAACCACAAATCAATTATTTAAGATG
>JAOZUV010000238.1 GCA_029938505.1 Bacteroidales bacterium
TAGTGAAACATAAGTTGGGCATTGACCTTTTGTATCAACCTTTTTTTACCCAACAGTTGGGCGTGTTTTCGCGAAAAATTTTAAATCAGGATGTAGTTGATGAATTTATAAATCAAATTCCTTCGAAATTTAAATATGTTGAAATAAATCTGAATGCTCTGAATAAAGTTGATGGACAAAAAAATGAAGTTATCCCTTTGTTAAATTTGGAGTTAGATATTATCAATCCTTACGATAAAATAAAATCTAAATACAGTAAAAACTTAAGTCGTAATTTAAAAAAAGCATTGAATGCTCAATTAACATTAAATAAAAATACGAAGCCTGATGAAGTAATTCGTTTGTTCCGAGAAAATAATGGGATTCAATATTGGTACATCACAGATTCAGATTATATGCGTTTCAAGCGTATGGTTTATACTGCTATTTATAAAGGAATGGCTGATGTTTATGGGGTTTATGATCGCACAAATGAGCTTTGTGCTGGGGGTATATTTATGCGATCGCATAATCGGGCTAGTTTTTTGTTTTCGGGTGTGAGTGCTTTGGGTAAAGATGAGGGTGCCATGCCATTTTTATTGGATACTTATATTCAAGATCATGCTGAACGTCATTTAACCTTTGATTTTGAGGGTTCGAATAATGAAAGTTTGGCTAAATTTTATCGAGGTTTTGGTGCGCAGGAGGTTTGGTATTCGAAGTTGATTATAAATCGGATGAATGTGATTCAAAAATTAGCCTTTAAAATTTATCGTAAATTAAAATAAAAACTCTGTTATTTCGACGAACGCAGTGAGTGAGGAGAAGTCTCTTAATGTAAATTGTTGAGGTTCCTCAGTCGTTTTACTCCTTCGAAATGACATTCAATTTGTCATTTCGACCGAAGGGAGAAATCTCCAAACACACTCCCTTGCCTAAACAAAATAATTTTCCTACCTTTCGGAAGTAAGTATGACTCCCCAGTTTAACTTAATTGAAAAATTATGAAGTTTCAATTTCGTGCTTTTATTTTTTTAGCTCTATTACCTAATCTAGGATTTGGGCAAAGCAATTATGTGCCTCAACATAGAACTCTACCAATTGTTAACGAATTAAGTGAAAAACAAAAGTTAGAAGATAAAAAATATTTGAACTCTTTATCTCCTAAAGCAAAAAAAGAGATACTTGAAGTAAGGTCTTTGTCTAAATTAAAAAGTTCCTCAGAAGGATTTTATGGAGATCAAGTACTAAATGTGTTTGTTAGGCCAAATTATAAGAATGCAGGAGAAGAACACACTGACTTCCCAGGATCAGGAGATGGAGATTGTAATGGCACTGTGAATAATACAGATGTAGATGTCATTAATTCGGGGGAAGATAACTATAGGACAAAAATTTTGGGAAACGTTTCTACATCTCCTGCAGATGCAAATAGATTAGAAGCTTTTCTTAATGGAGAATTGTCAAACATTCCAAGTCTTTGGCGAAAATTAAGTCCAGAGGAAAAAGTTGATTGGTTTCTACAAATGTATAACAATCACGATCAATCACATAATTTTGTGGAAGGAAAAAATTGTTATTATTACAGTGGAAATTATATGATAGTTGGGGCAGGAATTGAAAAAATTCTTGAATCAGGATATGATTTGGACGAAATTGTTGATATTGAAAAAAATGCTTATCAAAATCTCCAAATTTACCAAGTAAGTACTGAAGGAAATAATGGAGATGCTCATTCCATCATTGGTTTTTTTAAGGGTACTAATAATCCTGAAACAAATACTCCTGAGAATTTTTATGCATGGTATTTCTTTGATCCAAAAATTGGAGAAAGAGTTTCCCCAGGACATAATAGTATGAGAGGGGATGCCTATGCTAAAATCCAAAGATATGGTTATAATGATTTTTTGGGATATTTTGATCATTTTGTTATGCCAATTATTGATTTTGATCTTGAAGGTAATGTCCCTGTTGCAATAACTTATCAAAACGGGGGCCTTGTTACAAAACCAGACAACGAACCTCCTGTTCGTGATCCTGTAACAGGGGGGTGGTCGGATGAATCTTCTTTTGAAGTTATAGAAACCAATATTTCAACTAGAGGAGAGAATCCTGAAGAATGTAACCATTGGAAATATGAAAACATTAAAACTCAGACTGCGACAGATGTATATAAAAATTCTGCAGTGTTTGAAGAAACAGATTTCGTTGATTTGAGTGCAAAACCAGAAGTCACAAGTTTTCCAAATGATACGGCATATATTGGAAAAGGAGAAGCCCTTTTATCTCCAGACATTCTAAAAGGATGGCCAAAGTATTCTCATCTAAATGGTGCCCCCGTTAATATTTCGTATAGAGATGAAAAAAATGAAGAAGAGTCCGATGCCACTAAAGATGTATGGTATAGATATTATGAAGGTAAAGATCCTTGTGATGAAACTTCTGGGGAAAGAGCTAGAAAAATTACTCTTGAAGAAGGGGTTGGAATAGGTGATTTGAGCCACAATCACCATATAAAAATTTACCCCAACCCTGCCACCGATTTCATAAATATAGAATTTGATGAGAGTTTGTTTCTGCATAGTCCCAATAGTTTTGAAATACGCATTTCCGGCATTAACGGAACGCTTTACATGAGTCATCCGATAACTCCAACTCATCCGATGACTACAATCCCAATTAAAAATTTACCCACAGGAACTTTACTGCTACAAGTTTACCAAAACGGCAAATTGATTGCTGTTAAAAAAATTATAAAAGTAAGTGGTTTCGGCACAATGTCTGTTGCTGCCTAAGGGCATCATAAATCAATAATGATTCTCTCCCGATACAAAATATTAGTGTCATTTCGACGAACGAAGTGAGGAGAAATCTCTAAATTCACTTGTCATCGCAACCGAAGGGAAAAATTCCTTTGGGAAAAGGTATATTATTTCATGAGATTTCTCAGTCGCCTTGCTCCTTCGAAATGACAACTTTTTATACATTTTTTACTAAATTTGTTTTATGCCACTTCATCATAATTATCATGTATATATAATGACCAATAAACATAAATCTGTTCTTTATGTGGGGGTAACAAACGATTTGGGGAGAAGAGTTTATGAACATGAAACAGGTAAGTTTGAAGGCTTCTCAAAGAAATATAATTGCCATTATCTTTTATATTACGAGCATTTTACAAATATTGAGCATGCTATTGATAGAGAAAAAAGCATAAAAAAGTGGAGACGTGAAAAAAAGGATAATTTGATTTCCTCTTTTAATGCTGACTGGAATTTTTTGAATAAGGATATTAAGAGTGTATGAGATTCCTCAATCGTTTCACTCCTTCGGAATGACATCCATCCTGTCATTTCGACGAACGAAGTGAGGAGAAATCTTTACGTCCACTTGTCATTTCGAACGAAGTGAGAAATCTCCTGTTGAAAAGGTTTGTAACAAATGAGATTCCTCAATTGTTTCACTCCTTCGGAATGACAAATACTAAGCATTGTTAGGTGGTAAAAAGCTTTTTTGTACATTTGTGAAGCAACGTTTAAATTTTAGTAATTATGGTTTATAATTTGGGTAAAAAAAATAGTTTACTAAATCAATTTTTATCAGAACTTCGTGACGAAAAAGTTCAAATTGATAGAATGCGGTTCAGAAGAAATTTAGAGCGTTTGGGTGAGATTTTTGCTTATGAATTGAGTAAAAAACTGGATTATGAATCACAAGAAATTATCACTCCTTTGGGTGTAACAGAAGTTCCTTTAATGAAAGAGCAGCCTGTAATAGCAACAATTTTAAGAGCTGGACTTCCATTGCATCAAGGTCTGTTGAATTATTTTGATAAGGCAGATAATGCGTTTGTGTCTGCTTATCGCCGATATCAAAAAAATGAGAAATTTGATATTCGTATTGAATATGCCTCTTGTCCTGATTTAACCGATCGTATTTTGATACTTTCGGATGTAATGTTGGCTAGTGGAGCATCCGTTGTGATGGCCTATAAAGAATTGCTCGCCAATGGAAAACCGAAACATACTCATATTGTTTCAGCTGTGGCAAGTGCCGAAGGTGTGGAATATATTAAAAAACATTTACCAAGTACAAAAGTGAGTTTATGGCTTGGAGCAATTGATGATGAATTAACTGCAAAATCATACATCGTTCCTGGATTGGGCGATGCTGGCGATTTAGCATATGGTACAAAAAATCACTAAAATAAATCATGAATAATTTCATTATTGAAAACATACGCATTTCGCTAGAAGCTATTCGGAGTCATATGCTCAGGAGTATCCTAACAGTTTTAATTATTGCATTTGGGATTATGGCGTTGGTAGGAATATTAACGGCCATCGATTCTATAAAATATTCTTTGAATCAAAATTTTGCAATGATGGGAGCGAATACTTTTACCTTACGAAATAGAGATATGAATATTCATATTGGTGGGGGTAGACAACGAAGTCAGCGT
>JAOZUV010000013.1:0-4117 GCA_029938505.1 Bacteroidales bacterium
CCATAGCTTTGATGGATCCAAATTGAGAAATAAAATAACCTAAACGCATATCAATCGTTTGTTTTACCTCACGGTCGCTTACATCAACACTATCAATTTCACCGTAATGAAGAAGAAGTTTTGAAAAGAGCATTCCTTCGAAAATACTGCATTTTACTGATTCTTCACTACCATCAAGACCTACTTGAGCACGATATTGTAAATACTGAGCTTCGAGCTCTGATTTTAATATGATGTGATTTCCAATAACACCAATAATCTCATCAACAACTGTATTCTCTTTTTTTGCTGTGTCTTCTTGGGCCTGAATAATGCTTAGTTGCATTCCAAGTATCATGAATAACACAGTAAATAATCTTAGGATTCCTCTATTACTTATTTTGTTTGTCATCGCTTAAAAAATTTCTATGGCGTTATTATTTAATGCTTGCACAAAAATATCATTGTGCATTTTAGTTATTAACTCGCCTTTTCGGCGATTTAGTATCAATCGTCTAATATTATCCTTTTCGAAGCCTAATGGCGAAAGTTCATCCTTAATGCTAAAATCCAAAAAATTCACATAATACTGTATCGGATCATCTGTTAATTCCACAAATGTGTTATTTTTCAAATAAACTTCTTGGTTGTATGTAATGATGGGTGCTAGTTTTATTAAATCATCAAACAAAATCCATTGATCAGAAGCTAGTATAAAATCTAGTGCATTATACTCACAATAATAGCGTAACGAATCCAATAGGATTTGATTCGTGTCTCTTCTTTGTATCAGCCTTTTAATTTTGTTTTTATAAGGGGAATTAAGATCTAGTTTTACGTAATGAACTTTTACAATATTACTTTTTAAATGAAAATTATTTTTGTGTTCTCCGTAATATTTTTCAATTTCTTCATCATCAACAATGGTATCCAAATTTTGTTGAATAAGCATTGATTCGTATTTGTATGTTATTAACGAACTCCGATAGGTTTCTAATTGTTTATTAAAATTCTTTTCTTTTTCGCTTAAATTTGATTCGGCCTGCATAATAATTAATTGTTGTCTTATCCAGTTATTGATAAAACTTTTCACAATTGTTAAACTATCACCAGACGAACTATTTGTTGGAACAACCCCTTCTATATCAGATTCGTATAAATAAACATTGTGAACACGAGCCAAAACAACATCATTATTTTTACCGTTAGGATTATTACAGCCAAGTAAAATCCCCAAAAGAATGAATAATATTGCTTTGTTACTTTTTGTCATTCAAATTTTTATTTTATCTACTGTAATTAGGAGCTTCGCGAGTGATCGTAATATCATGCGGATGACTTTCGGTTGCACCTGCAGCTGTGATTTTTATAAACTTGGCTTTCATCAAATCTTCAATTGAAGCTGATCCTGTATATCCCATTCCAGCTTTTAAACCACCTATCATTTGATGAACAACTTCGCTAAGCGATCCTTTATAAGGAACACGACCAACAATACCTTCGGGTACTAATTTGCTAACGTCATCTTCGGAAGCTTGGAAATAGCGATCTTTTGAACCTTTTTGCATCGCTTCAATCGATCCCATACCGCGATAGGTTTTGTATTTTCTTCCTTCGTAAATGACTGTTTCTCCTGGAGATTCATCAACTCCAGCAAACAATGATCCAGCCATAATGGTGTGAGCTCCAGCAGCAATGGCTTTTACAATATCTCCTGTAAAGCGGATACCTCCATCTGCAATAACTGGAATTCCACTTCCTTTAAGTGCTTGTGCTACGTTATAAATAGCTGAAAGTTGAGGTACTCCAACACCTGCAATTATTCGTGTGGTACAAATTGATCCAGGACCAATTCCAACTTTTACAGCATCAGCACCAATTTCTTTAAGTGCAAGTGCGGCTTCAGCAGTTGCTATATTCCCAACTACCAAATCAATATTTGGATAAACTTTCTTGATTTCTCTGGCTGTATTAATTACACCAATATGATGACCATGTGCCGTATCAACAATAAGTGCATCAACACCTGCTTCCACTAATGCTGCTGCTCTTTCAAAAGTATCTGCAGAAGTTCCTATGGCTGCAGCAACTCTTAATCGACCTCTTTCATCTTTATAAGCATTCGGCTTATTTTTAATTTTGATAATATCTTTGTAGGTAATCAAGCCAACTAATTTGTAATTATCATCAACCACAGGTAGTTTTTCGATACGATGTTCCTGAAGAATATCAGCTGCTTTTTCAAAATCAGTAGATTCTTTAGTTGTAATTAAATTCTTAGTGGTCATTACTTCCTTGATAGAACGATTAATATTGCGTTCAAAACGAAGATCACGATTGGTAACAATACCTACTAATATTTTGTTTTTATCTACTACAGGAATTCCACCAATTTTATACTCTGCCATGATATCTAGTGCATCAGCAACTATGGCGTTTGCCATAATGGTTACAGGTTCTAATATCATTCCATTTTCTGCACGCTTTACTTTTTTAACTTCGATAGCCTGTTCTTCGATGCTCATATTTTTATGAATAACACCGATGCCTCCCTGCTGAGCAATGGCAATTGCCATTGTTGCATTAGTTACAGTATCCATTGCCGCCGATACAATCGGGATATTTAGCTTAATGTTTCTTGAAAACTGCGTTTTAACATCTACCTCGCGGGGAAGTATTTCTGAAAATGCTGGGATTAGTAATACATCGTCGTATGTAAATCCCTCTTCAATAAATTTACTATTGTCGAAAGCCATGATATGATAGATTTTGGGTTGTGCAAATGTATAAAAAAAAGATTTATTAGGCTCTTAAATAATGTTAATAAAAAGCTGTAGCGATAAAGTTGTCAGCACTTTGCTAACGTACTAACTGCCAACTACAAGCTCGGTTAGTGATTTAGGAGCTAAGTATTGATTGGCCATATCAATCAGGTTTTGGGAACTTGTGCTATGAATTTCCTCAACAAAGTCTTGGTAATAAGAGCTTGGTAAGTCGTATTGAATAAGCATTCTTAATTTATCTGACAAATCAAATGGACCATCTAAACTACGAATAATTTGGCCAGTTAAGTAATTTTTAACCAGCGTTAATTCATTTTCAGGAATTTTTTCGATTCGAAGTTTTTGTAATTCTTTATAAATTTCCTCTATGGCTGCATCGGTAAATTTTGCGCTAACTTCAGTAACAATTGAGAAGAAACCACTTTCTTTCATTGATATTAGTGACGAACCAATACCATAAGTATAGCCTTTTTCTTCACGGATATTTGACATCAGGCGCGAACCAAAATAGCCACCCAAAACAGTATTTAGGATGTTGAGTGTATTGTAATCGGGGTGTAAACGATTAAAAAGTGGCTTGCCTATACGAATGGCTGATTGTAGTGAACCTTCTTTTACAATTTTATGTTTTTGAGCAAAATAATCTTTGAATTCTTTTGGCGTATTTTTAACAAAAATTGATTTTTTGTTTTCACCGAAATAAGTATTTAACAGGTCTTTTAGGTTTTTCGGAATCCGACCAGAGGCGATTATTGTACAATTTATTTGATTATAATTCGCCTGATAAAACTCTTTTAAATCAGATAATTGAATATTGTTAAAATCATCTTTTTCTATGATAAGACCGTAGGGGTGAGAGTTGCCATAAATCAAATGGGTGAAATTTATAGCGGCTATATACTTTACCTTTTCCAGATTGATAGAATACTCTTGTTTTGATTTATTTAATAAAATAGAAAACTCCTTTTCAGGAAATGATGGTTCGTATATAATCTCTTGTAAAAGGGGTAATAATTTGGACAAATGTTTATTCAAACAATAAATCGCAACGGTGGCATTATCTTTATCAACACTTGTATCGAGATAAGCTCCGTGAGAGTCAATTATTTCTGCAATATCAAAAGCCGCAAATGATTTTGTTCCTAACGAAAGCATTTTGTTGGTAATAGATGCCACCAATTTTTTGGATTGATTATATAGCCCGGCTTTGAATATGAATTCTAATTTTATCAGATCCTGAGTACCCTCATCTATTTGATAAAGTGGAATACCATTATCAAGTAAGCTTTTGTTAGACTTAACATGGTTTAATTTATCAATGGTTATAATCTGTGGTTGTATTGTTCTATTTATAC
>JAOZUV010000013.1:4127-7020 GCA_029938505.1 Bacteroidales bacterium
GCATACCTTTTCCAATCTTTTATTCCGATAGATAATACAATGTTGATTCATTTTCTAATCTGAATAACTCTCGTGCTATTCTTCGAATATCGTCTACAGTTACCATTTCATAATGTTCAACTTCTTTGTTGATATTATTTGCATCTCCAAGCAACTCATAATAAGCTAAATTCATAGCCTTGGTTAAAATATTTACTTCAGAGAAGGTAAGCGAAGATTCAATTTTATTTTTAACTTTCTGAAGTTCATCGGCAGTAATGATATCTGTTTTTATTTTTTCTAATTCTAAATGAATGGCATTCTCAGCTTGTTCAATACTAACATTTTGCATTAATTTCCCAGAAATGATAAACATCCCTTCATCAATATCTCCACTTATGAATGCATTTAATTCGCTAAAAAGTTTTTGTTCTTTTACGAGTTTACTATATAATCGAGAAGACTCCCCATTCGATAATACATCTGATAGTAAATCTGTTGCATGGTAGTCTTTGTCAGTTCGTGAACACATATGATATGCTTTGTAAATGGCATCTACCGGAACATTTCGTTTAACACTCAAAGTTCGTGTTGCTGTTTGCTCAATTTCTTTAGTCAATTCTCTTTTGGAGGGTTCTCCCTTTGGGATTTCCCCAAACCATTTTTCAGCTAGTTCTTTAATTTCATTTGCTTCTATATCTCCGGCAACGACTAAAATAGCATTATTTGGATTGTAATATTTTTGATAAAAAGCTTTCACATCATTCATACTCGCCGTTTCGATATGGGAGATTTCTTTGCCAATGGTTGACCATTGATAAGGATGCGTTTTGTAAACCAATGGACGTAATAGCAACCAAGCATCACCATATGGCTGGTTTAAAAAAACTTGTTTAAATTCTTCGATCACAACATTTCGTTGTACATCTAAACTCTTTGGTGAAAATGCTAAATCAAGCATGCGATCTGATTCTAACCAAAATGCAGTTTCGATGTTTTGTTTAGGAAGCGTAATATAATAATTGGTAAAATCATTATTAGTAAAAGCATTGTTTTCGCCACCCACTTGTTGCAAGGGAGCATCATATTTAGGTATGTTTATAGAGCCTCCAAACATTAAATGTTCAAACAAATGAGCGAAACCTGTTTTATCAGGATGTTCATCTTTTGCCCCAACATCATACAAAACATTTACGGCAACAATGGGAGTTGAACGATCTTGATGCACGATTAATCTTAAGCCATTTTGTAATGTAAATTTCTTGAACCCTATCATATTATCTATCCTTCGCAATATTAATCGACAAACATAAAAATCTTATCCTTAAATCACTACTTTTATTTAAAATAGATTCAGAATTAATTTTTTACCTTTGTGAACTGAAAAAATGATACGCTTAACCTAAAATATAATAGTTTATTAATAATCAATAGTTTATGAAAAGAGATAATATAGTTTTTGATCTGATTAATCAGGAAAAAAAACGTCAGCTTCACGGCATCGAATTAATTGCTTCCGAGAATTTTGTGAGCGAGCAAGTTTTAGAAGCTATGGGCTCGGTTATGACCAACAAATATGCTGAAGGATATCCAGGAAAAAGATATTATGGAGGATGTGAAGTTGTTGACCAAACAGAACAATTAGCCATTGATCGTGCAAAAGAATTATATGGTGCAGAATATGCCAATGTGCAGCCTCACTCAGGAGCACAAGCAAATATGGCTGTATTCTTGGCTTGTTTAAAAGCAGGTGATACATTCATGGGTATGGATTTATCACATGGTGGTCACTTATCTCATGGTTCACATGTAAACTCTTCAGGAATTCTTTATAATCCTGTAGCTTATAAAGTAACAGAAGAAACAGGAATGGTTGATTACGATAATATGGAAGAAGTTGCCATGATCGAAAAACCAAAATTGATTGTTGCTGGTGCATCTGCTTATTCTCGTGATTGGGATTATAAACGTATGCGAGAAATTGCTGATAAAGTAGGTGCTTTGTTGATGTGCGATATGGCGCATCCTGCAGGTTTAATTGCTACTGGCATTTTAAATAATCCTCTTCCTTATTGTCATATTATAACTACAACGACTCATAAAACACTTCGCGGACCTCGTGGTGGAATGATTATTATGGGTAAAGATTTTGAAAATCCTTGGGGATTGAAAACACCAAAAGGTGTGGTAAAAATGATGTCAACTATTTTAAATTCTGCCGTTTTCCCAGGGATACAAGGTGGACCATTGGAGCATGTTATTGCGGCTAAAGCAGTTGCTTTTGGTGAAGCTTTGACTGATGAGTATAAAGTATATATGGAACAAGTAATGAAAAATGCCAAAGCTATGTCTGAAGCATTTATTGCTAAAGGATATCATGTGATTTCTGGTGGTACTGACAACCATTTGATGTTGATTGATCTTCGTTCGAAATTCCCAGATATTACAGGTAAAGTTGTTGAAAATACTTTGGTTAAAGCCGATATTACTGTGAATAAAAACATGGTTCCTTTTGATAGCCGTTCACCATTCCAAACTTCTGGCTTACGCGTTGGTACTCCCGCAATTACAACTCGTGGTTTGAAAGAAGAACATATGGTGCCTATCGTTGATTTAATCGATGAGGTTATTAGTGATATCGAAAACGAAGAAGTATTGGTATCTGTGAGAAAACGTGTAAACAAAATGATGGAAGGATTTCCTTTATTTGCAGGTTAAAATAAAATCAAACAAAATTGAAAGGGTAGCAATATTTGCTGCCCTTTTTTATTTGAATACAAGTGTAAAACAACATCCTGTATTTTCAGTGGGTGTAAAGGTGATTGACCCTTTATGTAATTGCATGATTTGTCTCGAAAGACTCAATCCAATTCCGGTGCCATCTTCTTTGGTAGTATAAAAAGGAATAAAAATT
>JAOZUV010000013.1:7030-15499 GCA_029938505.1 Bacteroidales bacterium
AGAAGGAATGCCAGAACCCGAATCACTAATTCTAATGATGGGTTCTTCCTGATGATTTTTGTTGATTTCTATGGTGAGATTTTTTTCTTTAGTGGAAACCATAGCTTGTACGGAATTTTTTATCAGGTTTATTAAAACCTGCTCAATCATATTTTTATCTATTAAAGAAAATACAGCTTGCTTGGGAAGTTTTGTGTTAATGTTAATGTTTGCAGTTTCGAAATCTGGCTTCAAGAATTTCAATAATTCTTTGATCATTTCTATTAAATTTACATTTTCAAAATTTGGTTTTGGAATGCGAGTTAGTTTGCGGTAATTCTCTACAAATTCGAGCAAACCTTTCGATCGACGGTTTACGGTAGAAAAAGCATTCCTGATCTTTTCCAGTTGAGTTTGGCTTAAATCCTGAATCTGTTTGGTATTCTTTTCATCATCTTCTAATAACATTAAACCAGTCTCAGTCATAGATGAAATGGGCGTTACCGAATTCAATATTTCATGACCTAGGGTTCGGATCAATTGATGCCAGGCCTCCATTTCTTTGAGTTCGATTTGGTGACGGATGTCTTGAAAACTTACCAGTTTTAATCTTTTTTTATCAATAATCAGATTGCTGATTTGTACTGAAAAACTATGTGTTGCTGTTTCTATTGTTCCTGAAAATTCACCGTTACATTCTAATATTTTATGATGTAGTGGAGCTTGCGAGTTTTTGATTTGATCTAGCTTATGAAAACTGGCTAAGTCGAGTAATTGTAGAGCTGTTGGGTTTGCAATTTCTGCTTTATTATCATCAGAAATACTAATTACTCCTACTTTCACATTCTTCATCAATTCCTGTAGCAAAATTAATTGAGCTTCATTTTCACTCTTCTTTTTCTCAATAATTTGGAGCAAATTATTAAAAAGAATAGTAAAGGATTCAAGCTCTTTTGGTAGCCTTCCAGTAAATCTGATATTTCTGTCCTCATGCTCAAGGGTACTCAAAAAATTCTCAATAGCATTGAATATGCGATGTTGTCGTTTAATAATTTCTATGATTTGTAAAAAAAGAATTCCAGCCAAAATCAGGATGCTAAATAGTCTGTTTGGATTACTAATAACAGAAGATAATAACATCAGATTAATGAAAATCAGAATGAGCCGTATGATAAAACCGATGCTATGTTTTTTATAAACCATATTTTTCTAATCTTCTGTAAAGTGCATTCCTATGAATTCCTAATTCTCTAGCCGAATTAGTGATGTTTCCGTTATTATTCTTTAATACTTTTAAAATAGTCCTTTTTTCAAGTTCATCCAAATTCGTGATATCTTCATTTTTAGAAAATTCAAAATTGTCCTGATTAAAAAAATCCGTCATCAAAATTTTTGAACCACTATTCATGATTAAAGCTCTTTCGATGGAGTTCTGTAATTCGCGAACATTTCCAGGCCAATTATAGTTCATTAATTTATCCAAACATTCATCATCAATTTTTGGAACAGTTTTATTATATTTTTTGCTTAATTTTTTTAAGAAATGTCCGATTAAAAGTGGAATGTCCGATTGTCTTTCTTTTAAGGGTGGGATAATCAACTCAAAAGTATTTATTCGATAGAATAAGTCCTCTCTAAATTCTCCATTTATGACTAATTGCTTTAATGGACGATTAGTAGCGCAAATTAATCGTACATCTACAGCTATTTCTTCAGAAGAACCTAATCGATAAATAACTCTATTTTGGATGGCTGTCAGTATTTTAGATTGGAGATTACTGCTTAAATTTCCAATTTCGTCTAAAAAAATCGTACCTCCTGATGCTAGTTCAAAACGCCCTGTCTTATCGGTATGAGCATCTGTAAAAGCTCCTTTAACATAACCAAATAGCTCGCTTTCAAATAAGGTTTCAGGTAATGATCCCAAATCAACTCTGATAAAAGCTTCATCTTTTCGTTTTGATAATCGGTGGATTTCTTGAGCGACTAAATCTTTACCTGTTCCATTATCACCCAGAATGAGAATATTTGCATCTGAACTAGCAACTTTTGATATTGTACCCTTAAGCTGTTGAATGGACTCAGATTCTCCAATAAATGATTGATAATCGCGTGTTAAATCTTCATTGAGCTTTTCACTCGTTTCTTTTAATCTACTTACTTTCTCATTCGATTTCTTAAGTTTTAAAGCAGCCAAAACGGAAGCTAGAAGCTTGGAATTATTCCATGGTTTTTGAATAAAATCGAAGGCCCCTTTTTTCATTACTTCAACGGCTAAATCAACATCACCAAAAGCAGTCATTAAAATAATAACAATTTTTGGGCGTACTTCATGTATGTAGTTTAGCCAGTATAAACCTTCCTTCCCATCTACAGCTCCTTTCTGGAAATTCATATCCAAAAGGATAATATCAATATTTTCAGATGATAATAACGAACTTAGTTTTTGAGGAGTATTTAAAATCTCAACTTTCTCAAAATATTCATCCAAAAACATTTGAGCAGATTCCAACACATCCTGATCATCATCAATGACCAATATATTTCCTTGATAGCTAGCCATATTCATTCTTAAAAGAACAAATATATAAAAATGCTACATAAACGAACGTATGGGTGCACTAAAAACGAACATTTTGATAGTTGTTTATTATTTGTATTTTTATAAATAGTTGCTTTTTAACATATTAAGTGTTGTGGTACGTATATAGCTGGGTATAGTGAAAATTAATATGAATACAATTTATTTAAAATGTTTAATCATGAGTAAAAAGTTTATTATTACAATAATAACATTACTAACTATTGGGTTTTTTATATCAATTTCAAGTAGAGCAAATGAAAACTTGAAGGCAGAAAAGATTGATTCGTTGATGACTTATTGTTATGAAAATGGGTTGTTTAATGGTGCAATTTTAGTCTCCTATAAAAACGAAGTGATATATGAAAAAGCATTTGGATATGCTGATTATTATTCAAAAGATACTCTTAATCTAAATACTTCCTTTTATTTGGCATCAATATCAAAACCTTTTACATCTACTGCTATTATGATTTTAAAAGAGAATGGGAAATTAAATCTAGATAAAAAATTAATAGATTTTTTTCCTGAGTTTCCAGATTATGCCGATAAAATAACTATCAAACATTTATTATATCATCAGTCAGGAATTCCTAATTATACTAGTTTTAAATCCTTTAAAACTAGCTCAGGCGATTTCATTGATAATATAAGTAATCAGGATGTTCTAGATTTCTTAGTAAAAAGGGATTCCTTAGAATTTTCGCCTGGAGAAAAATATAAATATAGCAACAGTGGTTATGTACTGCTATCAATGATTGTTGAAAAGGTATCTCATTTACCCTTTCCTATTTTTATGAAACAAAATGTTTTTGAACTAATAAACATGAAAAATACTTTTGTTTTGGAAAAAACAAAATCAGAAACCCCCTATAAAGCAATTGGATTTAATGAGTATGAGGAGAAAGACGATTATAATATTTTCACAACCGGTGCTGGCGGGATATATTCAACAGTAGAAGATCTTTATAAATTCGATCAAGCACTTTATACAAATAAACTTATTTCTCAGTCTTCATTTGAGGAATCTATTTTACCACAAAAATATAAAAACGGCAGTATTTACTTTGATAGATATGGTTGGAGTTATGGCTATGGTTGGGAAGTAAGAAAGGATAGTATAAATCATGTAGTTAGACATACAGGCGGATTTAATGGATTTAGTACTGTTTTTCAAAGAGAATTAAATAAGCATAGTGCCATAATCTTATTGACAAACAGAGGTCAAAATTCATGGCAACGAGGATCAACCATGGTAGCACTTCTTAATATTTTAGAGGGTAAGCCATTTGATTTACCGAAACTTCTTCTTTCAATAAAATTTAAAAAAATAATCGAAGATCGGGGAGTTAATGATTTTATTGTATTGGCTGATAGTATTATTGAAAACCATACACAAGAATATATGATATCTGAAAGGAATATTAATTCTCTTGCTTATTACTATTTAGAGAAGACTCAATACGATAAAGCTCTTGCTATTTTCAATATTAATTGTCAATTATATCCTAAATCTTTTAATTCATGGGATAGTTATGCTGAATGTTTATATGCTATGAAACAATATGATAAAGCAATAGACTCTTATAAAAAATCAATTGAATTAAATCCCCAAAATAAGAATGCAAAACATATGATTGAGAATATAAGGATAATTAAAATTAAAAAATAATGATAAAAAATAGTTTAAAAATAACAATCCGTAATTTTTATAAGAAACCAGCCTTTTCGATTATTAATGTATTAGGCTTGGCTATTGGTTTGGCATGTTTTGTACTAACCATGGTTTATGTTAATGATGAGTTAAGTTACGATAGTTGTCATGAAAAAAAGGATCGGATTTATTTGGCGACAGTAACCATTAATTTTGCTGATTATTTTTTAGAAAATAGGGAGTCAACAACAGCAACTTTCTCTGAAACAGTAAAGAATACTTTTCCAGAGATAGAGGACGCAACACAAACAATTTTTGGTTATACGGGTTTCGTTAGAATAAAAGATGCGTTTTATAAAGAAGATGAAATTGCAGGAGCTGATTCTTCATATTTTGATGTATTTACACATGAATTTATTATGGGTGATCCCAAAAAAGCACTCATTGATCCAAGATCGGTTGTGCTTACTGAAAGTACAGCTAAGAAATATTTTGGTAACGAAAATCCTTTTGGTGAAACATTAACCCTTTTTGACGAAGAGTTTAAAATAACAGGTATTATTAAAGATTTGCCGGAAAATGTGAGCTATAGCTTTGATCTTCTAGTTTCTATATATACTTGGGATGGATGGTATAATGATTCGGATTGGCGAAATAACAATTTCCATAATTTTATTGTTTTGAAGGAAGGTGCTGACCCCCTTCAGGTTGAAGAAAAATTTCCGCAATTGCTAAACAATCATATTACGGATATGAATGGACAGAATTTTGAGGATTGGTTGGCAGATGGTAATCGTTGGGAGTATCATTTATTCTCGTTGAAAAAGGTCTATCTCGATTTAAGGGGGAATGGCATCTATACGCTAGGTTTTGGAATTGTTGCTATTTTTCTACTCATAATTGCATGTATTAATTATATGAATTTGAGTACAGCAAAATCTGCTCAACGAGCCAAAGAAGTCGGAGTAAGAAAAGCAATTGGGGCTTTTCGTTCACATTTGATCCGCCAATTCATAGGCGAATCTGTAGTGATGAGCTTTCTTTCATTAATTATTGGCATGGGAATAGTGGAAGCGTGCTTGCCATTTCTATCAAGCTTTGTAGCTAAAGATTTAGAAATAAATTATTTTGACAACCTATTTGTACTACCTGTATTACTTGGCTTGGGACTAGTGATTGGTGTAATTTCAGGATTATATCCAGCTTTGGTCTTGTCATCATATCAACCGATAAAAGTTTTAAAAGGAATTATTAATAAAAAAGGAAACGGTCTGAACCTACGTAATACCCTAGTTTTTCTTCAGTTTATAATATCTATAGCATTGATTATTAGTTTAATTGTAGTGGTAAAACAAACCGACTTATTATATACCAAAAAACTAGGCTATAATAAAGAAAATCTGCTTATTATTAGGAATGCTAGAAGCATCAAAAATCAAAATTTATTTAAAGCTGAAATTAGAGAAATACCGAGTGTAGAGAATTTAACCTTTACAAGTAGAATACCTAGTCGTGGTTCTGGACCTTCAAATCAATGGATTCCAGAAGGCAAAGAAGCTACATTATTTAGCATTCATATAGCGGATGAAGATTTCCTAAAAACAATGAAAATTGATCTCAAAGCCGGACGGTTTTTTAATAAAGAATTTTCAACTGATACATCGGCAATAGTTATGAATGAGGCAGCTGCAAAAATGCTAAATTGGGGCGACACTTTAAACCGAACCATTAGTAATTCAATTGGCGATTTTCATGTGATTGGAATTATTAAAGATTATAATTTTCAAACGCTCCATAGTGAGATAAAACCCTTATTGATTTTTTTGAATAGTGATGGGTATAACAGTGGATATGGCTTCATTACTATTAGGCTTAAACCTGACATGAAACTGCCCACTAATGAAATTGAAAAAATTTGGAATGAGAATACGCTAGAAAGGAATACTCCTTTTGAATATTTTTTCTTCGAAGAACAGTATAAAAATTATTACGATCAGGAGGGACAAACCCGTCAATTAATGTTAATTCTTACTTTTCTGATATTGTTTGTAACCGCTTTAGGTTTATATGGCTTAGCATCTTATGCAACTCAGGAAAAAATGAAAGAAATTGCTATTCGCAAAGCCATGGGAGCATCCATTAATCACATTATCTATAGAATGACTTGGAGCTTTACAAAATTAGTTTTAATAGCTAACATTGTAGCTTGGCCATTAGCATGGTATTTTATGAATAATTGGCTCGATGGCTTTGCATCCAGGATATCACTTTCAATTTGGATATTTATTATTTCTGCAGCATTAACTTATTTATTAGCCATTATAACAATCATTTCACAAGCTTATGCAGCTGCTAGAAAAAATCCGGTGGATGTGTTGAGATACGAATAGAATTTCATCATTTTAATTGAGCAAAATTTCATCGAGTAAGGACATGTTTTTCATATCTTTACTCGATGAAAACTTTGTATATAATTCGGCATGGGAAATCCTCTTGGGAAGAAGCTGGAAAGACCGATCATGACCGTATTTTATTGCCAAAAGGGGTGAAGCGAACCTTAAAGGTTGCAGCGTTTCTTAAAGGAAAAAATATAAAACCTGATAAAATAGTTTCGAGTACGGCTAATCGTGCATACGAAACAGCCGCTATTGTTGCAGGAATTATTGATTACCCCCTTGAAAAAGTTTCGGTAGAAACAAGTTTTTATGATGCTGAAGAGTCAACGATTTTAGATTATTTATTTGGTATCGACAATGAAGTTAACTCGCTCATGATTTTTGGTCACAATCCCACCTTTACAAATTTGGCGAATCTGTTTTTAGGAGATATTATTGATTGGATGCCTACAACAGCTGTTCTTAGTATTAACTTTGATACCTCCAAATGGGAAAATATTATGCTTGCTAAAAAAGAGAAAAACTTTTTGATAACCCCCAAAATGTTATAATAAATTACTTCAATTCACGGATATTAAATAGATAAAAATTATGGATAATAATGACGTATTTAAAAAATTAAGAGTGGCTCTTAAATTACGTAATGAAGATATTATTGATATCATGAAATTGGTTGATTTCCGGATTACCAAAACCGAATTAGGTGCTTTTTTCCGTCGCGAAGATCATCCCAATTATAAAAATTGTGGCGATCAGGTTTTACGTAATTTCTTGAATGGGCTGATAATTAAGGAGCGAGGAGTGATGGAAAAGAAACCAGAACTTAAGCCGAAATCCCCTAAATAATTCCGTTATGTATTTAGAAACATTTCCACCCAAAATTTGCTGAATGATTTGTAACTTTGCAAACTAAATTATCATAAATATGATTGCTTTCGAAGATGCACTGAAAATAGTACAAGATGCTGTTTATTATGAAATGAGTACTGAACGTATTTCTATCAATGATTCGCTCAATCGTATTTTGGCTAAAGATATTGTTTCGGATATAAATATGCCACCCTTCCCAAAATCGGCCATGGATGGTTATGCTATTCGTTATGAGGATTTGAAGAATGACTGGGAGGTATTGGAAGTAATTGCCGCTGGCCAGCAGCCGGAGAAAACTATCGGTAAAAATCAGTGTTCCAAAATTATGACAGGAGCTATGATGCCTGAAGGAGCTAATTGTGTGATTAAAGTTGAGGATTCGGAAGAATTGAAAAATAAAAAGGTTCGCTTTACAGGAAAAGATACTAAGCGGAATTTTGTTCCTACGGGTGAGGATGTGAGAGTGAACGATTTGGTTTTAAAAAAAGGAACGCTTTTAAATGCACAGCATTTGGCTGTTGCAGCTGCGGTTGGATATGATAATCCACGGGTATTTAAAAAGGTGAGAGTAGGTGTAATTTCTACGGGCGACGAATTGGTGGAGCCGCATATTATGCCAGGTCCTTCACAAATTCGCAATTCAAATGCTTATCAGTTGATGGCTCAATTGCAAAAAATGAATGTTACACCTTTGTATTTCGGCATTGCTCGCGATACTGAAGAATCAACCACCAAAGTGATTAAAAAAGCCATCGACGATTGCGATGTTATTTTATTGACGGGTGGTGTTTCTATGGGCGATTTTGATTTTATTCCCCAAATATTTGATGAATTAGGTGTTGAAATAAAATTCAAAGAAATGGCTGTTCAGCCAGGTAAACCAAGTGTGTTTGGAGTATTGAAAAATAAATTTATTTTTGGTCTTCCCGGCAATCCCGTTTCTTCATTTAATATTTTTGAAATATTGACAAAACCTTTGATCTATAAGA
>JAOZUV010000239.1 GCA_029938505.1 Bacteroidales bacterium
TCGATTTTTAAATAACCTTTTTAATAAATTCTAAATTTAAAAAATGAAAAAAATAACAATTATTGCCGCACTTTTCTTATTAGCTGTCTATAGTCTCAAAGCTCAAAGTACGGAGGGTGAATTCGATAAAGAAAATAAAGTAGATGGTCCTTCAATTACACAAAGTGAAGCTATACTTACGGCTCATGAGTTTACAAGAATTCACTGGGATATGACAGAAAAAAATCAAAGCAGTATTTCATGCAATGATAATTATAAAAGCATGTATCCGATCGGACATAGAGTTGGCATGGGTTATATGTGGGGAGGCTGGGATGATGTAGAAACTTTTCTGAAGAAAGTTGCTGAGGGATATGGTACTGGTACAGGAGGATTTGTGCATTATGAAGATGAAGACCCTTCTAATGAACGCGATGATGATTATTCTAGAGAATGTGTTACAGGTACTTCTTGTACAGGATTAGTTTCCAGAGCATGGAATTTAAATCGTAAATACACCCTAAATTATCCCCAATACCCGGAAGTTTTGGAGCAATTCCATAGAATCACTTATGATATTGAAGGAGTAGATTTTTTAGCCCATAAAACGGATATGCTGCAAAAAGGAGATGCTTTTATTAATAAAAGACATATAATTTTATTTGTTTATGAAACAAGAGATAAAACAGCGATGGTAATAGATTCCAGACTTTTTGGTGTGAGCTTCAGGGAAGCATCTTGGAAAGAATTAGCAGATGGAGGTTATAAAGCCATACGCTACAATAATATAAAAGAAGTAATAAACCCACAGGGGACAATGAATAACCCAATTCTTATTAATGCTGATAAGCTACCTTTCTCAGACGAGAACAATACCAGAGACCTTGTATCAATGGAATTTGACAGATATTCTGTTGCTAGTGTATTTAACGAACAAGGTCCAGAGGTTATTTATAAATTACAAGTAAATTCTAAAAAAACGTTCGGAATTTATTTAGAAAGTGAAGTATTGAATGAAGGAATTGATAATGATATCTATTTATTAAAATCGCTTAAAAGAGAAAATAAATATTTTGCTGAAAATAGTATTGACAGGGGAAACAACTTGATAATAGAAGAATTAGAACCCGGTGAATATTATATTATTGTTGATAGTGGAAAAGACCAGCCCGGCGAATATAAGCTGGTTGTTGAAGAACTAGATAGATAAACATGTTGCTTATTATGTTTGTAACAGTGGAAAAAGCAGCTGAATAATAAATAATTACGTCATTCTGAAAAAAACTGAAAGCTTTAATTCAAAATTTCAGAGGTTTTTAATCAAGCTCTTTATTTTTTTGTTTAAATCACATTATGAATATGTATAAATTCTTATTTTCGCTGTAAAATTATTCAGATGAAGATTTATGTCCGTTATATTTATGCATTACTAGCAATATTTTTACTGTCTGCATGTTCTAATCAAGATCGCTCCAAACAGTTAATTATTTTCCATGCAGGGAGTTTGTCGGTACCGTTTAAACAAGTTGTTGAAGATTTTAAAATTGAAAATCCTGAAATCAATATTTTAACTGAAGCAGCCGGTAGTCGTGCTTGTGCCCGTAAAATTACCGATTTAAACAAAGCCTGTGATATCATGGTCTCGGCTGATTATACAGTAATCGATCAATTACTAATTCCAGATCATGCTGATTGGAACGTAAAATTTGCCAGTAATAAAATGACCATCGTTTTTACAGAAAAGTCGCACTATGCTGATCTTATTGATTCAACCAATTGGTTCAATATTTTATTAAAAGATGATGTGATCTATGGGCGTTCTGATCCTAATAGTGATCCTTGTGGATATAGAACTGTGCTCGTTTCAAAATTAGCAGAATTGTATTATAATAAGCCTGGCATTTCTGAAAAATTATTGACTAAAGATCAAAAGTATATTCGTCCCAAAGAAACCGATTTACTAGCTTTGCTCGAAACAAATACCCTCGATTATGTTTTTATTTATCACTCGGTAGCCATTCAGCATCATTTAAATTTTATTGAACTACCACCAAAAATTAATTTAGAGAATCCGGGTTTTGCTAAATATTATAAACAAGCTTCGGTTAAAATCAGTGGTAAAAAATTAGGAGAAAAAATTATTAAGATTGGAGAGCCTATGATTTATGGTATTACCATTTTAAATAATGCACCACATAAAGAAAATGCTTTAAAATTCACTAATTTCTTATTGTCAGAAAAAGGAATGAGTATAATGGAAAAGAATGGGCAGCCTTCTATCGTTCCTAGTAATACAAACACTTATGATAAACTTCCTGAATCACTAAAAAAATACGCATTAAAATAAACATACAAAAACAATAAATGCTTGAACCCAATGAAAAAACTAAGTTTACTGTCGTTTTTATTGCTTATCAATTTTTCGATTTTCGCTCAATTCGAAATTAGTGCTGAACTTCGTCCTCGTTTTGAATACAGAGATGGCTACCGAAACTTAATGCCTGATGCTGCTGAACCAGCTACATTAATAAGTCAACGGAGCCTTCTTGGCTTAACTTATAAGACTGAATTATATACAAGTCGTATCTCATTTCAAGATGTTAGAGTTTGGGGGGCGGAACCCTTAAAAACCAATGAAATTTCTGCAAGTTTGGTTGAAGCTTGGGTTGAATTTAATATAGACAATGGGTTTAAAATAAAAACGGGTCGCCAAATATTGAAATACGATAATCAACGATTAATTGGTACCGGAAATTGGAATCAAATTGCTTCGCGCCATGACGCAATAAAACTCAGCTATAAAAGAAATGGGTTTGAATTTGAAACTGTGGGTGCTTACAATCAAACAGCAGAGCGTTCCGACCTTATTGAAGTCCCTTACGAGCTTTATGACAAATTCTATAAAAACCTAGGAATTATTTGGATGAAACAATCATTTGACCATTTTTCATTGGCTACAATAAATATTTTTGAAGGCTTACGCGAAAATGATATGGATGATAAAATCAATACCCGAATCACCACTGGTTTAATTTTTAATTACAATCAAAAGAAAATTTTAACTGCTTTTAGAGCTTTTTATCAGGGAGGTAAAAAACAGAATGGCAGCAAAGTATCTGCTCATTTTTTAAATGCTACTTTTGATTATAAGTATAGCAAATCAATTATTTTTAAATCAGGTGTCGAGTATTTTTCAGGGAATGATGAGCCCAATGTCATAGGCGAAAAAGATAATGCTTTTGATGTAATTTATGGGGGGCGTCATGGTTGTAACGGAAAGATGGATTACTTTATTAAACCCGCTTCAACTTTAGGTTTAGGCTTAATTAATTGGACGATAGGACTGGATTCAAAACTAAGCCCAAAACTTACTTTATTAATGGACTATCATTATTTCTGTACTCAAAATGACTTTACTAAAGACCTAATTGCTTACGCAGCCTATTTAGGCTCAGAGCTTGATGTGCAATTAAATATTAAAATTTCAAAAGAAATTTTAATTGGGGCTTTATACGGAATTATGCTTCCAAGTGATGCTATGGCTTCTATTAGAAATAATGAGGCTAACACAGCCCACTATTTTATGACTATGCTTACCTTTAAGCCTGTTTTCTATAAAAAATAAAGATGGTTCGGACTGATTCTTTTGCCTTAGTGCTTAGCTTATTGGGAGGTGTTGTTCTTTTACTGATTATCGCTCCTTTGGCAGGAATGTTTTT
Source organism: Bacteroidales bacterium (assembly GCA_029938505.1). The sequence goes on from JAOZUV010000239.1 coordinate 3,699, forward strand.
TTCTACGCCTTTAGCTGATGTTTTTGCAACTGCAAAAGAGAGTGAAGTACAGTCTAGTATTTGGTTAACTTTACTTGCATCCTTCTCAGCTACTTTATTTTTTGCCTTTTTTGCCATTCCATTGGCTTATATATTGGCAAGGAAAAAATTTCCCGGCAAACGAATTATATCAGGCATTATTGATCTACCTATTGTAATTCCTCATTCAGCAGCTGGTATAGCTGTACTGGGATTTGTATCCAGAGATTCTGGTCTGGGTAAATTTGCTAGCACAATGGGGTTTGATTTTATAGGCAGTCCGGCAGGAATTGCATTGGCAATGGCTTTTGTGAGCATCCCTTTTTTAATTAATGCTGCACGGGATGGCTTTAGCACCGTTCCTGTAAGATTGGAACAAGCAGCTTATAATTTAGGAGCGAGTCCGGTTCGAATGTTTTTTACAGTTTCATTACCCCTAGCCTGGCGACATATTTTATCAGGTTTTGTGATGATGTTTGCCCGTGGATTAAGTGAATTTGGAGCTGTCGTCATTGTGGCTTATCACCCCATGATTACACCTGTGATGATTTATGAACGATTTACTTCTTTTGGATTAAAATACGCACAACCTTTATCCGTACTCTTTATCCTGGTTTGTTTGATTTTCTTTTTATTATTGAGATTGCTTACGCGTGAAAATTCCCTAAAGAAAAAATAAGAATGCTAAAATTAGAAAACATACACCTAAGTTTTGT
>JAOZUV010000240.1 GCA_029938505.1 Bacteroidales bacterium
CAATCATGGTTCAAAATCAGTTACGATAGAGAATATTACATACGCTTATAACCAAGCTGCCTTAGGTAATGGTTATTTAGAAGAGTTTTCATATACCCCTCTAGATATTGAATGGGAGCATAAATATGGTTTTATGTCTGATAATTTACATACTGATATGCATGAATGTTTAGGTCATGCTGCTGGTAAATTATTGCCTGGTACTGATCCCGGAGCATTGAAAAATTATGGATCGGCATTGGAAGAAGCTCGTGCTGAATTGTTTGCACTTTACTGTATGATGGATCAAAAAATCATTGATTTAGGGATACTTCCTAATAAAGATGCAGCGAAAACGACTTATCTTGGATATATTCGTAATGGTGCGATGCAGCAATTTGCTCGTGTAAAATTAGGTGATGATATTGAGCAGGCACATATGCGTTCACGCAAATTGATTGCTGAATGGTGTATCGAACAAGGAAAAGACGAAAATATAATTGAGCGCATTATTAAAGATGGCAAAACTTATTTTGTAGTTAATGATTATGATAAATTAAGAGGATTGTTTGGTGAATTACTAGCCGAGGTTCAACGTATTAAATCAGAAGGTGATTTTGAAGCAGGTAAAAACCTAATTGAAAATTATGCGGTTAAAATTGACCGTAAACTTCATGAGGAAGTATTAGAGCGTTTCACAAAATTAAATATTGCTCCTTACGGAGGATTTGTGAATCCATTATACGTTCCAGTATATGAAAATGGTTCAGTAGTAGATATTAAAGTTGAATACAAAGCTGATTATACGGAGCAAAATCTTTATTATTCAGAGAAATATTCATTTTTACCAACTTATAATTAAACTTGATGCTAAGAGAAATAAAGGCTCTAATAAAAATTAATTTGTAATATGAAGATCATAAAAACAGTATTTGTCATTTTTTTCACATGTTATTCTTTGATTTCTTATACCCAAAATTTAAAATATCAATTATATTTAAATGAGGGAATTAATGAACTTAATCTGGGTAATTATCCAAAAGCAGATTCTCTATTTGATCTTTCAAATGAAATATATCCTCATAAAGACGCTTACTTTAATAAAGCCATATCATGTTTGAGTCAGAACGATAAATGTGGGTTTTGTAAGAATATTTATATGGCATCCTTTTATGATGATATGGAAGCAGATTCTTTATATAATGAATATTGTGTAGAGAAATTAACACTATTTCAAAGCCCCTACGATTCATTATTTCCACTGTATTCGAACAAAAAGTATGAAATTATTGAACGCGATAGTTGTGGAAATAGAGTGCATATTCAATTTTTTGATAAAAATGATTCATTGATTGCTGGATTAAAAATTATTGATGGACAATATTTTTATTCCAATTTATCCTATAAATCACAATATCCTGGTGGAGATGAATTACTCAATAAGTTATTGGATAATAATATTATGTATCCTCAGGAAGCCAGAGATCTCAATATTCAAGGCAGGGTTTATGCTTCTTTTGTTGTTGATGAGAAAGGATTGGTTAGAGATGCAAGTATTGTTATAGGAGTTCATAAGCTTCTTGATGAAGAAGTATTGAGATTGATTAAATTAATACCCAAGTGGATTCCAGCTACAAAAAATGGTGTAGTTGTTAGAGATGTAAGAACATTAAATATTGATTTTTCATTATAAACATATTACAGCGTACATTTAATAGAAAACTTTATCCCCTTGTCAATTTGATGAGGGGATTTTTATATGGTTTATATCCTTGCTAACATATCTGTGTTCATAATTTTGATTTCCTAATACGTTTGTCTGTTTTTAAAGATTTAGTTTTATAGCAGGCTTTTTATTGTAATGAATAAATCTTTTATGAAAATCACAAAATATTGTCTGATTGTTCTTCTTTTTATTTGCTCATTAATTACCGTTTCAACCATTAATGCTCAATCTACTAGATCTGATTTTTCTCCTTATTGGGAAGTCAATATAAACGGTGGACTTAGCACTTTTTTTGGAGATTTAAAACAAAATACAATTCTCCCTAGTAGTGAAATCCCAAGTGAATGGAAATTTGGTGGTGGATTTATGATTGGGAGACAATTTACACCATTATTTGCTTTTCGTGCTCAGTTTTTAACGGCTGATCTCTTGGGTCAAAAAAAAGAAATTGATCGATATTTTGAAAGTAATTATTATGAAGCTAATATAAATTTTACGATTAATCTGAATAATGTTTTTGGTAGATACAAGGCAGATCGAAAATTAAATTTGTATTTCGTTAGTGGTATAGGAGTTAGTAGTTATAAATCTATTTTAAGGAAAATATCAACAGGTGATGCACTTAAATACAGTGGCTTCGGAAATGGGAATGGTATAGAAGGCAGAATTCGGGAAGGCGTGTTTATGGCTGGTATAGGAGCTGATTATATAATCAATGACCGAATTAGTATACAATTTGAATCTGTTAGTAGAGCAATGAATTCGGATAAAATGGATTTTTATAATGATGACAAACCATATGATTTTTATAATTATACATCTATAGGAATTGCTTATAGATTTGGAAAAAGGAAATCAAGAACACTTAGCACACCTATTAAGGTACCTGAGGTTGTGGAGGAAGCAGCTCTTGTAGTTCTCGATCAAAAACCACCTGAAATAATAGAGATTGCGGAGGAAATTATTATTAAACCCAAAACTAACGATATAAAGAAAAATGTACAAGCAGTTGTAGAGCCTGAGATTATTGTCGAAGCTCTTGAAGAAGAACCATTACTTGTTGAGCAACCTAAAATTCTTGAATTAGAATATCGGGTTCAAATAAGGGCTAGCTATCAAAAAAGGCTGTCGAAAGAATTTCTAAGTGATATCTATAATATCGCTGTTGAGGACATCAAAGAAAATAAATACCTTAACTATTATATTTACACCATAGGTTCGTTCAAAACCTATAATCAAGCAAATGATATGCACTATAAATTACGTTCGACTAATAAAGTTTTGGATGCTTTTGTAGTGGCATTCAGAAATGGTGAGCGATTATCGAAAATGCCAAAATAGTAAAAAACAATAGCTCGTAACTGCGGGCTGTTTTTTTCTTATCTCATAATTATAAATTTCTCAAAAAATTTAACAAAATCTGAATATAAAAAAACTTTACTTTTGCATCTATACATATTTTTTTGATAGATGATTAAAGCACTTAAAAGGGTAGGAGCTGATAAATATTTTCAGCAATTTTATAGCCAAAAAGAATTGGGCTATAAAAAGCCAGATCCCAGATTTTTTGAAGCCGTTATTAAAAAGGCAGGCTTATCTCCTGATGAGTGTATAATGATTGGAAATATGTATGAAAAAGATATAGTTGGTGCTAAATTAGCAGGCTTTAAAACTATATTTTTTAATGAAAATAAACTTATCGAAAATTTTCCTCTTGCCGATGCTATTGTGAACCAAATGAGTGAGATTAATGTAGATTTAATAGAAAGACTCTAATGAAGAAACTAACGATACTATTTTTTACTTTTTATTCTGTATTCATCTTTGCAGAAACTAAATATCCCCAGCATGATTTCAGGGCTCCAGTAGATCATAAAATGACATTATCTGGTAATTTTGGTGAGCTTCGATCTAATCATTTTCATTCAGGGATTGATATTCGAACAGATGGTGTTATTGGTAAAAAAGTACGTTCTATTGCTGATGGATATATTAGTCGGATAAAAGTTTCACCAACAGGATTTGGTAAAGCCGTATATATCCGGCATAAAAACGGTTATACATCGGTTTATGGGCATTTAAACCGTTTTAGTAAGGACATAGCTGCATGGGTGAAATCACAGCAATATAAGCGAGAATCCTTTGCGGTTGATTTATATCCAAATGCTGACCAATTTGTTTTTAAACAAGGTGATTTAATTGCTTTTTCTGGTAATTCTGGTGGATCAGAGGGTCCACATCTTCATTTCGAAATAAGAGAAACTAAAACCGAAAAACCAATAAATCCACTATTTTTTGGTTTTGAAATTATTGATAATATTAGACCTAAAATTACAGGATTTAAAATTTACCCTTTGGGCGAAAATGCAAGGGTTGAGGGTAAAAACATTGCCAGAGAATATAAAATTGCAGGTAGTGGATTATCCAATCGTTTAAAACAAAAAGAGATTGTTAAGGTTTCGGGTGCCATAGGTTTCTCTATTAAAACTTATGATTTATTGAATGATAGTTATAGTAAGAATGGGATTTATAGCATCCAGCTTTTTATCGATTCAAGCTTGATTTATGCTCACAAAATGGAGACGTTTTCTTTTTCAGAAACAAAATATATTAATAGCTTAATTGACTACGCACATTATATTGACCACAAACAAAGATATCCGCGGAGTAGAATTGATGAAGGAAATGAGTGGAGTATTATTCCAATGGGTTTAAAT
>JAOZUV010000241.1 GCA_029938505.1 Bacteroidales bacterium
GTTAATCTTAAATATAATCTTGGTCAATTATAATTTTAATTACATAATTATGAAAAACATCTTATCAATACTAATCCTGATTACTGCACTGAGTGCTTGCAGCAGTCAAAGCGAATCAGATGCCTATGGCAATTTTGAAGCCATCGAAACCATTATCTCATCCGAAGCAACAGGAAGACTTATTTCATTTAGCATCAAAGAAGGTCAGACTTATCAAATAAATGAAAATATAGGAGTAGTGGACACTGTAAATTTGTATCTCCAGAAACAGCAATTATTGGCCAGTAAAGCGGCTGTAAGCTCTAAAATTTCAAATATTTTATCACAAATTACTGTGTATCAAGAACAAAAAACAACTCTCTTAAAAGATCAGAACCGTTTACAGGAATTGTTCAAAGATGGCGCAGCAACTCAAAAACAAGTGGATGACATCAATGGAGCCATAAACGTAATAGACAAGCAAATAGCCTCTATTGAAACACAAAACAGTAGTGTTTTAAATGAAATAAAAAGTTTGGATTGGAAAGCAAAAATCATTGATGAGCAAATATCAAAATGTAAAATTGAGAATCCTTTACACGGAACCATACTTGAGAAATATGTGAGTGAGAGTGAATTTGTAAATACCGGAAAACCACTTTATAAAATTGCCAATTTAGATATACTTGAACTACGGGTTTATATTTCGGGTTCACAATTGAGTCAAATCAAGATTGGTGAGAAAGTGAAAATCCTGATTGATAAATCGACAACTGAAAATTACGAAACAGAAGGTGTAATTAGTTGGATTTCGAATCAGTCTGAGTTTACGCCCAAAATTATTCAAACAAAAGAAGAACGGGTAAAACTTGTGTATGCCGTGAAAATAAAAGTAAAAAATGATGGCCGCCTAAAAATTGGCATGCCCGGTGAAATGCTAATCAGCAACTAAAATGAGTTTTATAAACGTTGAGCATATAAACAAATCGTTTAATGACACCATTGCATTAAATGATATAAATTTCTCAGTAGAGAAGGGAGAGTTATTTGGTTTGATTGGTCCTGACGGAGCTGGCAAAACAACGCTTTTCAGACTCTTCACAACCTTACTATTGCCCGATAGCGGCAGCATAACACTGGATGGAATGGATGTGGTTAACAGCTACCGTCAAATTAGAAAAGAAGTTGGTTATATGCCTGGTCGTTTCTCCCTTTATCAGGATTTAACTGTTGAAGAAAATCTACAGTTTTTTGCGACCATTTTTGGCAGCAGTATTGAAGAAAACTATGATTTAATAAAGCCCATTTATTCTCAAATTGAGGCATTTAAAAAGCGTAAGGCAGGGGCATTATCAGGTGGAATGAAGCAAAAATTAGCTCTTTCTTGTGCTTTGATTCATAAACCAAAATTTCTCTTTTTGGATGAACCCACTACCGGTGTTGATTCTGTTTCTAGAAAAGAATTTTGGGAAATGCTGGCTGATTTAAAAGAAAAAGGAATCACTATTTTAGTTTCCACTCCTTATATGGATGAAGCCAGTTTATGCGATAGAGTAGCTTTAATCCAAAAAGGAAAAATTCTTTCTATTGCCACTCCACAGGAAATAACTGCCGACTTTCCACATAAACTATGGGCTATTCGTTCAAGTAATATCTACAAACTAATTCAAGATTTGGAAAACTATGAATTCAGTAATAGTGTTTTTCCTTTCGGACAATATGTGCATTATACTGATAAAAGAATGAATATCAACGAAAGTGAAATAATCACTTATCTAAAAAGCAAAGACCATCAGAAAATAGAAATACAAGCTATTGAAGCAAATATTGAAGATTGTTTTATGGATTTAATGAACAAACCCGTGAGAGAGGAGGCTAAATTATGATTCAGGATACAAAAGTCATAAAGGTGCGAAATCTTGTAAAAAAGTTTGGATCATTTGTTGCCAACGACAATCTTAATTTCGAAGTATCTAAAGGAGAAATTTTTGGTTTTTTGGGAGCCAATGGAGCCGGGAAAACCACAGCCATGAAAATTATTTGTGGTCTGACAAAACCGACCTCCGGTGAAGTTGAAGTGGCAGGATATGATCTGTATACACAAACCGAACAAATAAAAAAAAATATAGGCTATATGAGCCAGAAATTTTCGCTTTACGAAGATTTAACGGTACAGGAAAACATTCGTTTGTATGGAGGAATTTACGGCCTATCTAAAAAAGAAATTGCAAAACGAAGTAAAGAACTTCTTCAAAAACTTGAGTTAGAGTCTGCAGCCAATAAATTAATCAGCGAAATTCCTTTGGGTTGGAAACAAAAATTAGCTTTTTCGGTTGCTGTATTTCACAATCCGGGCATTGTATTTTTGGACGAACCAACCGGTGGTGTCGACCCCATTACGCGTCGTCAGTTCTGGAATTTAATTTATGAAGCAGCCGATAATGGCGTTACCATTTTTGTAACAACTCATTATATGGATGAAGCCGAATATTGCGACCATATTTCGATTATGGTTGATGGAAAGATAGTCGCACTCGATACCCCTCAGGCTTTGATTGAACAATATAAAGCCAAAGACATGGATGAAGTATTTTTAAAAATTGCACGTTAAGATGAAGCAGTTTATAGGATTTATTAAAAAAGAGTTTTTCCACATCTTCCGCGATGTCAGGACTATGATCATATTATTTGGGATACCTGTAACACAGATCCTAATTTTTGGATATGTGGTAACCAATGAAATCGATAACGTAAAAATCGTTATTCTGGATAAAGCAAAAGATGAAGTTAGCCGAGACATCACCAATCGGATTCTTTCCTCAGGCTACTTTATTTTAGAAGATGAAATTGAAAACCCCGATCAAATCGAAACCTATTTCAAAAAGGGAGATGTAAAAGAAGCCATTATTTTTGAAGAGGGCTTAGCCGAAAGAATACAAAAGGAGGGGAGCGGAAATATCCAGCTCATAGTGGATGCCAGCGATGCTAACACCTCCATGCTAATTGCCAATTATACCTCATCCATCATAAATAATTATACAAAAGAAAGTCAGTTAATAAATCCGCCTTTACAAATTGTTCCTGAAGTTAGGATGCTGTACAACGAAAATCTGGAAGGGGTATATATGTTTGTGCCCGGCACTATGGCTTTAATACTAGTGTTGATTTCAGCCATGATGACATCCATATCCATCGCCCGCGAAAAAGAAATGGGAACCATGGAAATACTTTTGGCATCGCCGCTAAAACCTATACAAATAGTTGTGGGCAAAGTTATTCCATATTTTGTTCTTTCGTTTGTTAACGCCCTTTTAATAATCACATTGGCCTACTTTTTATTCAATGTCCCCATTGAGGGCAGTCTTTTATTATTGATAGGCGAAAGCATGCTTTTTATCTTAATGGCACTATCTCTCGGAATTATGATATCTACTTTAACCGACAATCAGCAAACGGCTATGATGATTTCCATTTTTGCCTTAATGCTACCAACTATTTTGCTTTCAGGTTTTATTTTTCCCGTTGAAAATATGCCGATTAGCTTACACTACCTCTCACATATCGTACCTCCAAAATGGTATATCATCATCATAAAAAAAATAATGCTAATGGGAACACCTTTCTCCTTTATCTGGAAAGAAACCCTAATCATAGGCAGCATGTTTGTATTATTTATAGTTATTAGTGTAAAACGCTTTAAAATCAGGCTTGAATAATGAGGATCATTCGCTATTTATTACAGAAAGAATTCTTGCAAATTATGCGTAATCGCACAATGTTGCCCATCATTTTTATTGTACCGATCGTTCAATTGCTAATCTTGGTTTATGCAGCCAATCTTGAAATGAAAACGATTAAGATGGGAATTATCGATAAAGATGCTTCCAGTACTTCCATCGAATTAGTAAGTAAATTTAAAGGCAGTCCTTTTTACGAATTGAGCTTTATTGATTATTCACTAAACAAAGCTGAGGATGATATGAAAACGAGTAAAATAGACGTTATTCTGAATATTCCCAATGGCTTTGAGGAAAGCTTAATCAGCGAAAGCAAAGCCGATTTACAAATACTAATCAACGCCATAAACGGGACGTCGGCTGGCTTAATAAATTCCTATACCACTTCCGTTATTTCCGACTATAATTCCAGTTTGCGAGTACAATGGCTTGGGCCAGAGGGGGCTAGTAAACAAAAACTCAACATTATTTCCCGTTATTGGTTTAATCGCGATTTAGATTATAAAATTTATATGCTACCGGGTATTCTTGTCATTTTGGTAACTGTAGTCGGTATGTTTTTAGCAGGTCTGAATTTAGTACGCGAAAAAGAAATTGGTACTATCGAACAAATCAATGTAACACCCATAAAAAAATATCAATTTTTAATCGGCAAACTCTTACCATTTTGGATCATTGCTTTATTTGAACTGGCCTTTGGAC
>JAOZUV010000242.1 GCA_029938505.1 Bacteroidales bacterium
GAAAAGCGGAATTCACCGACAGATTCCTTTAGTCACCGATTTAAACCCCCATATACCGAATATTGATTTCATTCTTTAAATCAATCTTTATCTTTGTATAAAATAGAAAGGAGAAAATCATGGAATCATATCAAAGAGGATTATACAGAAGTTCGAATCAAGCAGTAATCGGCGGTGTAGCTGCAGGTATAGCTGAACATTTAAAAACCGACCCAACATTAATACGGATAATTTTTGTTATTGTTGCTCTTTTCGGTGGTGGTGGTTTATTAATTTATGTGATTCTTTGGATAGCGTTACCAACTCATGAAACCAACCACTTTGAAATACCCAAAGGACCAATCATGGGAGAGGAAGCTAAAAAAATGGACTCTACTGATCCTGACTTCAAAATGCCAGCAACTCAAAATAATGGAGGATTAATCGCTGGTTTAATCATGATCTCTCTTGGTTTAATTTTTCTAGCCGATCGTTTTTTACCACGCATTAATTTCGGTGACTTATGGCCAGTAATGCTACTTATTGTCGGAATTGTATTAATTAAATCAGGTTATTCTCAAACTCACAAAAAACAATAAAAAGATGAAACAAAGCAATTTATTTTGGGGCGGGCTATTAGTAACTTTAGGCGCATTATTTATACTAAAAAATATTGGTCTTGTTTATTTTAATTGGATGTCGATATTTAGTTTGTGGCCCATGTTACTCATTTTATTGGGCGTAACTTTACTCCCTATTAAAAACTCAATTAAAACAGTTTTAACGCTTGTTTTACTTGTTGTGACTGTAGCCATGATTTTTACCAAAACAAATCAATGGACACATAATTATAGCTTCAAATGGGATCAATGGGATGATTGGGATACGGAAGTATATTCTGAGCGCGAAAACAAATATGAAACCTCAGATCAACATTTTTATGAGCCCTACGATGAAGATATAAAAGAAGCAACATTGAGTATTGATGCTGTTGCAGGAGAATTCCTAGTTCGTCAAGATTGTGGATACCTAATGGATTTTCAGCAGGACGGAAATGTAGGACCTTACATTTTTTCTACAAACAAAAAGGGGGATCATCAATCTTTAACTCTTGACATCAAAAAAAGACATTACAGAACTCGTGGGCTCAACAACGAAGTTGAGATACAGTTAAACCCAAAACCAATTTGGAATTTTAATATTAATACGGGTGCTGCCAGTGTTGATCTTAATCTTACGAAATTCAAAACAGCACTTGTCGACATTGATGGTGGGGCTTCTGCTGTATATCTCCGCTTAGGCAATAAACACAACAAAACAAAAGTATATATTAATTCAGGGGTATCTTCTATCGAAATATTTGTCCCGGAAGAATCAGGTTGCGAGATTAATACAGATACATTTTTAGCCTCCAAAAGCTTTGACGATTTCGAAAAAATTAGAAGAGGATTATATAAAACATCAAATTTTGAGGATTCAAAAAATAAAATTTACATCAGTATTGATGCTGCAATAACAAGTTTGGAAGTAGTTCGCTATTAATTTTATCGTGGAATTTATAGTGAGAAACCATCTGCCAATTGGCGGGTGGTTTTTTTATTCATTAACCTCCAATTTAAAACCTGTGCCGTGTATATTTGTAATCTGAATATTCGGATCAGACTTCAAATATTTACGAAGTTTTGCAATAAAAACATCCATGCTCCGACCTATGAAATAATCGTTTTCGCCCCATATCGTTTTAAGAGCAACTTCACGCGATAACAGTTTGTTTTTATGCATACAAAGTAATTTCAATAAACCCGCTTCTTTTCGAGTCAGACTTTGCTCAATATCAGCCGACTTCAACATCATATTTTCAAAATCAAAAACAAAACCACCAATCGTAAAAGGAGATTCACCTTCATCACCTTTTTCTGTTTGAATCAGACATCTTTTCAATATAGCTTTAATGCGCAAACTAAGTTCCTCAGTACTAAAAGGTTTAGTGATATAGTCATCGCATCCTACATGAAAACCTTTTATTTTATCTTCTTTCAGTGCTTTGGCTGTTAAAAAAATAATAGGGATTTTTTGATCTAACAAGCGAACTTCTTCGGCCAACGAAAAACCATCTTTCTTAGGCATCATAATATCAAAAATGCAAAGGTCGAAGCTCTTTCGTTTAAATGCTTTAATCCCTTCAACACCATCATTACATAACACTATTTCATAACCCAACATCTCCAAATAATCTTGCAACACAAGACTAAGATTAGGGTCATCCTCAACTAAAAGGATACGTATTTTAGAATTCTTTATTTTCATTTTTTAGTTTTGATTTAAATGGAAGAGAAAGCTCAAATTGGCTTCCTTCACCCAAATTGGATTGTAAGTTAACACTTCCACCATGTGCTTCAGCCATTGTTTTTGTATAATAAAGACCCAAACCAAAACCCTTTACATCATGTATATTCCCCGTAGGAACCCGATATAATTTTTTGAAAATTTGTTTTTGATGTTCAGCACTTATTCCAACACCATTATCTTCAACAATAATTTTTATTCCTTCTTTAAAATTCTCCGTAGTGATTTTTATTTGAGGATTTATTCTCGAGTATTTTTTAGCATTATCCAATAAATTCGAAATCATATTCATGACATGAACCCGATCAGCAGTTATTTGAGAAGTCTTAGCATTTAAGTTTAAGTCAATACTGCCATTTATTTCTTTCAACCCCAATTTAAAATTATCACTGAGTTTTCGAATAAGTTTATGAACATCAATTTCTTTTGGTCTTATTTTCATATCCCCTTTATCAAGGATAGAAATTTGCAATACCTGCTCAACTTGATTTTGCAAACGCGCATTTTCATCAAAAATGATATGAGCATATTTTTTTGTTTTCTCCGTTGATTCAGCAACATTAGGACGTAACAACATTTCACTTGCCAATGAAATAGTTGAGATGGGAGTTTTTAATTCATGCGTCATATTATTCACAAAATCAGTTTTCATTTCTGATAATTTTTTTTGACGCATCAAAGTAGAAATAGTATAATAAAAGCTTATAATTACAACAATGATAAACAAAAAGGATAGAGATAACCAACCTGCCATATTTAATAATATCCGGCTTTTTTGATTGGGGATATATATACTTAAATAATTTTGTCCTGGTTTATATAAACAATCTAAAGAAACTTGATGTGTACTTTTTAAAAGATCCTCTTCAAAGTTTTTATACTCTCCCATTATGAACTTATTGTTTAAAGTACTATACAACCCATACTTATAATCCCTGTTTAACTTTAGGCAACCCATTTCATTTTTCAATAAGGTTTTTAAAAGTTCTTCATCAACAATTTCTGAAATACATGACCAATTTTTATAGCAAACTCCCCCTTCACTTTCTTGCATTCTTTTCATGGTTGAATCGTTATGAACATTAAGCAATTGATTGACAACACTTTTCATAGCAATCAGGGTGGCATTATTAAATTGCTCTTCTTTAAACACTATAGCTTTCTTCACCCAATACAATTGAGTAAAAATTACTCCGATTAAAGAAAAAGAAGCAATAATGATAAAAAACTTGAAATAATTCTTTTTCATCAAATAAAAAATAAATTCATAAAATTTACTAAAAGCTTAGGTCAAGCTTATCTGTTTAGTATTGACAAAGATACATTATTCAACAATGGCTAATTTCCGAATTAACAAATCATTAACAGTTTTTAACAGCCAATTAACAAGCATTTTTAAAAATCTATGTTAGATTTGTTTTAATAAAATAAAAATAATAACAATAAATACTGAAATTATGAAAAAAATCGTTTTAGGACTCGCAATTATGGCCTTTATCATAGCAGGAACAGTTAATGTTGTAGCTCAGGAAAAAGTAAAAGAAAAAGCTAAAACTGAAGTTAAGAAAGCAACCAAAGCTAAAAAATCATGCTGCAGTGAGAAAAAAGCCTGTGCTACAAAGAAAACTTGTGACACAAAAGAAAGAAAAGTTGTAAAGAAAAAAGAAAAAAAATAGAGTTTCCAATATCTATATGAAAAGGCTTCCATTCTAACAATGTGAAGCCTTTTTTAATTCTCTATTGAGACTAAAATTCTACCTTTGTGCCAAAATAAAAATTCATGGAAACAGCACATATAAAATACTTAGGTAACCTAAGAACAGAAGCTATTCATCTACAGTCTGGGAACAAAATAATAACGGATGCTCCCGTCGACAATCAAGGAAAAGGAGAAGCTTTTTCACCCACAGATATGGTTGCAACAGCTCTTGGAACCTGCATGCTAACCATAATGGGGATTAGTGCAAGTACTCATAATTTTGATTTGACTGGAACAGAAGTAAAAATTACTAAAATAATGCAAATCAATCCCAGACGGATTGGTGAGGTAAAAGTTGATTTTTATTTCCCTGCAAATAATTA
>JAOZUV010000243.1 GCA_029938505.1 Bacteroidales bacterium
CAAATTTGGTATTCGTAATATTCCTACTATTCTGTTTTTTAAGAATGGCGAAATTGTTGACAAACAAGTGGGTGCTGTTCCAAAACAAACATTAGTAAATAAATTAGAAGCAATTATGTAATATTCCTGTTTAAGATATTTCATTGAAAGCTGAAGTTGGCTCTATGCCAGCTTCAGCTTTTTTTGTTTTACCACCCCGCGCTATGAGCACCCCTCCTAAAAAGTAGGAGGGGAGTAGTTGTTTATTTATCTTTGAACTGATGTGAAGTTGTAATATTTAGATCTTTAATGCCATACAATTGTAGCCATTCTTCTATAGCATGTCTTAAATCAATAACTGACTTCTTAAATCCTTTGCAATTTTCAATTGGACTATTTTTAATATATGAGCATGGAGTTTCAGACTGAATTAATCCCTTATTTCCGATAATAATACATTTTTCATTTTTAATTTCATTGTATTTAACTGATGTCCACTGGAAATTATTGAACGATTTTAATTTATCAGCTATTTGCTTTGGTAGTAGCGGATCTGAGTGGTATTTAATAAAGAAATCCCAATTAAATATATTCTCATTATTTTTTTCATTTTCTTTAAAAAAGAAGTACAATCTATTAAAATCCTGATCAAATTGAGGCATTTCAGAAACATCAAGTAGTGTTCTCCATCCACTTATATTATGTGTAGTTCCGAAATTGAAATAAAAAATATTAAAATTATTTTGGATTTCGTTTACAAGACCACAAACAGTTTCTAATTGTTTCTCACAATGTTTATTTGATAGAAATTTTTTGTACGCAAAACCTCCTAGGATCAATAAACATCCATTAATAAGAAGTCCTAAGAGAGCTGTTAATGTATCAATTGAGAAATTGAAAGGGCAAATATTCATTTTAAGTATTTTATGGTTATAGAAATAATTGATTTTAATCTAAATTAAATATAAGAATAATAATTAATTATACTGATTCCCCTCCTTTTCAAGGAGGGGTGGACGCCAAAGGCGGACGGGGTGGTTTTTATTATTTATACCACGCAAAATTCATTTTTATTAGTTCCAATATTCCATCTGGATTCTCAAAAACTAGTCTGTTCTCGAATCGGAGTACTTTAATCCCAAATGCTTTTAGGAACAAATTTCTTTCATAATCATATTCACTTTGGCTTATATTAAAATGTCTTTGCCCATCTAATTCAATAGCGAGCTTTTCGCTTGGGCAATAAAAATCTAAAATATAATTTCCAACACTATGTTGTCGTCTAAATTTTCTGCCTTCAAGTTGTTTGTTTTTGATTAATTTCCAGAAGGAAGCTTCAGCAGGTGTGAGATTGTTCCGAAGCTCCTTTCGGAAGGTTTTTAGGTGAGGAAGGTTGTGTAAAGTATTCATGATGTTTGATTTTTTTTTACCACCCCGCCCTTCGGGCACCCCTCCTAAAACAGGAGGGGTGAGGCGAGCTTATTTTATAATTAAAGATTATTGAATAAAATATATGTTATTAAATTTAAAAATCAGCCTTAAAACTTTATTTGCAATTGAACTCTAAGCTCGGATTTTGTGTTGCCATCAATTAAATCCAATCCTGAACCAATCGTTTCTCGATCGGTATAATTTGTTTGAGAATATTTCAAGCGAGTAGTCATACGATTTGAAACTCGATAAGTAAGCATTAAATAAAATCGATTCCCTTTTCCATAGAAGGAAGGAATACTGAAAGTATAGCGTACATCTTTTTCGTAGGTATAAATTCGACTATCATAATCTTTAGTGTTAAAATTTAGATAGCGAAGCGATGCTTTTAGTCGTTCATTATTTGAAGTAAAATTAAGTTCTTGAAATAATAGAAACCCATTGCTTTTTTCTTTGTCGCGATTATAAAATTGCCATTCAGCTCTGCTCTGGATTTGAAAAACAGTTGATAGTTTTAGTGTAAAATGTAATCGTAAACTTTCTTTTATTTCTGGGACTAAATAATTATACCAAACTTCATGGTTAGATTGATTGATTTCTTTTTTCTGACGTTTATATCTGCCGTAGATAGTTAATGTTTTAGAGTGTTCATAATTTAATTGCAATACTTGTTCATTGCCTTTTGATGGGCTGTCAACTCCACTTTTTAGCCATGGGAAATGGAAGAAATCAGTATAAGCTGATAGTGACCATTTGGGATGTAATTCAAGTTCGAAGCCTGAATAAAATCCTTTTTCGTTTCTTGGATTAGTGTTTTCACTCAGAGCATTTGCATAAAAATTTTGAAAGGATTTTGAATAATTCCGATAATGAATATGGATTTTTGCTTGTGAATTGAGGTAATAATTTAATCCACTAAAAATAGCTTTGGAATGACTTCTTGAGATAGAAATTTCACCAAATAATTCTAGTTTGTTAAAGATACTTTGGAAATCTATTCCGTAGCAAAAATTCTCATTACCTGTAAAATTGTACTGCTTATAGACTTGATTGTCTATACTGAGGTGTTTGTCAAAGTGTTGATGGTAGGCTGTAAACCCTATATTAATTTGTTGTATAGAAATATTTAAATTTCCACCAATAATTTTTTCTGAAATACTATTTTTATCTTCAATTTCATTAACAGTTCGATGCAAACCCGTATTTTGTAAACTACTAAATTCAACCTCTGAAATTAAATTTCCATCTCTTTTTTTGTTTGAATAAAATAAATTTAATTCAATATTCTTTATTTTGAAACTTCCTGCAATCCCGCGGAAGAAATGATTTTCGTTACTTGAAGTGTTTGAGCGAATACCTCTTGCATATTTTTTTATATTCGTTGTGGCTGTTGATTTTCCAAAAGCCAGGCTCGACCACATTGTTAGGCCTTGTCCGAATTGTAATTGATAATCACCCAGAATGAATTTTTTGAGAAATCCTAGATTTTCTATAGTGGCAAAAGCTGAATAATAATCGAAAGCTTTTGGATTTTTGTTTAACAGTGTTTCACCAAATTTTTTATAATGGTTTTTGAAAAGTACTTCACCTGCATCTTTTTCAGTGATGAATCCTGCTATTAGGTTTTCCCCACTTTTTAATTTATAACGGGCATATATTTTTTCGGGTGTGCCTAAATAAACTTTGTTTGGTGAGCCGAGGAAAGTTTCTGTATCTATTAATTGATAACCAGTTTGTTTTTGTAATACCCTTGAAAAGCCAGCAGTTAATTCATGTCTGGGTTTATATAGTTTGAATGATACTTTTTTGCATTCAGAAACACTCATAAAATAGTTTAAAATTTCAACATCTTTTTTAGAAAAACCTTCGAGAAATTTTAGTTCCTGAATGGATTGCATTTCCCCCACTTGACGAAGATAATTGAGTAATTGATAATACTGAAATTCATTCATCAAACCATAGCTCAAAAGAATTTCAAACTTCTTGCAATTTAGGTTTAATGGATTGTTTGCTAATTCAAAAAGCTGATCGTATAATTCGGTTTCTTCTATGGCGTCCTCACTTGTTTCAATGATACTTTCAATCCTTTGTTCAATGATTTGTTCTATATTTTCTTGTGCAAAAAGAGCATGGGTATTAAATAATACAATCATGCAAAATCCGATGAAAACTGGCCTTTTCATCTTAAAAAATATAAACAAATGAAAGCTGAGGAGTATAACCTAAAACGGAATGTAGTTTAGATGAAAAATCGAGTATGAATTGTTTTTTATGTATGCCTAATCCAAATGTAAATTGATCTGGATTTGAGGCATAACCACATCTAAAAGTAAAATATTTATGAATATATTCCATCCCAAAATGGAGGGATGAACCGAGAGTTGATTTATTTATTACTTCAAAATAACTTATCAAATTAGTAGAAATTTGATATTCAAAACCAAGTCTATAGATTTCTGGAAGAATAGGTACATCATCAATATTGGATTTAAATTGAGGATTATAAAGATGTCCCCCAATTTTTATTTTCTCATCAACTCTATAAATGAAACCGCCTTCAAAAGTAATTTTAGATTTTGATCCATAATCATAGCTTTGATGAATAGAGAAATAATCGAATTGGACTCCAATAGATAAATTTTTACTGAGCTTTCGGCCATAGGCTAAGCCAATATTTATTTCATTATAATTATGATCTCCAAAATGGATGAGATTAAAACCAAAGCTTCCATTATCAACAGGGATTAGTAATCCAAGAGTTTTTATGCTTAAGGATTTTAGAAGAAATCTGTTCTCGAAAGATGATCCGATTGAGAAATTGCTATTACTAGCTAGTCCTGCTTGATTATTAAATTGTGACCAAAAATCGGATATTGTAATCGAGCTATTTCCAATGGCGGAAGATCGTGCTCCCAGTCCGTTTTTTTGAAGAGACGCATTGGTTGTAATTGAGAAAGAAAACAGAAAAATAAAGGCTAGAAGCTCAAATGATTTGGT
>JAOZUV010000244.1 GCA_029938505.1 Bacteroidales bacterium
TTTGAAAACATAGATGTAGTTTCTGATTAGATAACAAAAATAGTTATTTCGGTGGATTTTAATAAGTGAGGAGATAAATTAATAAATGCTGTCATCCTGAATTCCCGACTGAACGTACGGGCAGTTATTTCAAGTTCTCAATAAATTAGATTTGAGATTCCGAAACAAGTTCGGAATGACGGTTTTAATAAAATGAATATTGTTTTTTTTAGTTGAGTTCTGCCAAAGCCGATTTAATTCGTTTAATGGCTTCAATCAGTATGTTATTGGATGTAGCATAGGAAATTCGAATGCAATTGGGATCGCCAAAAGCACAGCCAGGAACTAATCCTACAAATTTTTCCTCCAATATATACATGCATAAATCAGATGCATTTTCTATTTTACGATCCCCATTACTCTTTCCAAAATAAGAGCTTACATCTGGGAATACATAAAAAGCACCATCAGGGGTATTGGTCTTAATATTTGGAACATCTTTTAATAAATGCAATACCAAGTCACGACGTTCGTTGAAAGTTTTAACCATTGTTTGCATTTCATCCGAAATTTTAGGATCGGTAAGAACAGCATCTATGGCAGCCATTTGTGAAATGGAACCTGCACCAGAGGTGTATTGACCTTGAATTTTATTACAAGCTTTAGCAATTATGGTTGGAGCAGCTATATAACCAATTCTCCATCCTGTCATTGCATAGCCTTTTGAAACACCGTTTACGATGATTACCTGATCTTTAATAAAATCAAATTGTGCGATGCTCTCATGTTGTCCTTTGAAATTAATGAACTCATAAATCTCATCAGAAATGATGTAGATGTTTTTATGTTTGGCAACAACTTCAGCTATGGCTTTTAATTCTTCTTTTGAATAAACACTCCCGGTAGGATTACAAGGAGAACTAAAAAGTAGAATTTTTGTTTTATCAGTAATAGCAGCTTCTAATTGTTCGGCAGTAAATTTAAAATCGTTTTCGACCCCTGCCTTAATATCGATCATCGTGCCTTCAGCTAATTTTACGATTTCTGGATAAGAAACCCAGAATGGAGAAGGAATAATTACTTCATCGCCTGGATTAACCATCGCATACATGATGTTAGCGATAGATTGTTTGGCTCCATTTGAGATGATGATTTGACTAGGATCATAATCCAGTCCATTATCTCTTTTTAATTTTTGACACACTGCTTTTAGTAAGGCAGGATAACCGTTTACTGGTGTGTAATGTGTATGATTATCATCTATCGCTTTTTTGGCAGCCTCTTTGACAGATTCAGGAGTGTTGAAATCGGGTTCTCCAATGCTGAGAGCGATAACATCATGTCCTAATTCTTTAAGTTCACGACTCTTTTGAGTCATTTTTAAGGTTGCTGATTCTGACAAATTCTTAACCCTGTTTGATAAAAAATCTGTATTCATCCTACTTATTTTTTAAGTTTGTTATATCTGAAAATAAGAGAGCAAATATAGTAAAATAAGATTAAGAATGGGAATATATTATTAATGGCTAGATGTTTAAAAATCGATTATAGAAAGGCATTTAAGGGAGTCACATAGATTCATTTAAAATTTGTAATTTCGCTATTGAAAAAATTGGAATGAAGACTCAAATTAATACCATCGTTTTTATTGGAAGTGGCAATGTATCTACTCGATTAGCGATAGCTTTGCATCTTGCAGGGAAAACAATTTTGCAGATATATAGTCGATCAGAAGAAAGATCGAGTTTTTTGGCTGAAAAATTGGGGGTTGATTTTACAACGGATTATGCAGCTATAAATCGTGAGGCTGATCTGTATATTTTGAGTGTCTCGGATAATGCTTTAGAGGAAGTTATTGGAAAACTTGATTTAAATAAGCAGTTTGTAGTGCATACATCGGGTGCCAGTTCGATGGATAGTATGAGTAAATTTTTAAATTTCGGGGTATTTTATCCTTTGCAAACGTTTTCGACAGAAATAAGTGTTTCTTTCAAGAATATCCCGATTTTTATTCAAGCTAATTCTGATGAGAATCTTGAATTACTTCAAGGATTGGCTACCACCATTTCTGAAAATGTTCAGCAAATAAATTCGGAGCAACGAAGAGTTTTACATGTAAGTGCTGTTTTCGCGAGTAATTTTACCAATTATATGTATGCTGTTGCAGAAGATATTTTGGGTAAAAATGATTTGTCCTTTGAATTATTAAAGCCATTGATAGAGGAAACTGCTGAAAAATTAAAGAATCATTCTCCATATGATGCGCAAACGGGTCCGGCACGAAGAAATGATAAAAAAATTATTGAAGAGCATTTAGAGATTCTGAAGAATTATCCTGAATACCAGAAAATTTATAAACTTATTACCGAACAAATAAAAAGAAAGCATCACTAAATGAAAAATTATAAAGAGTTATTGAGCAAAATTAACACCTTTGTTTTTGATTATGATGGAGTATTTACCAATGGAACTGTTTTTCTGATGAAAACTGGGGAACCTTTGCGAACGGCTAATGTTAAAGATGGTTATGCGTTGCAATTGGCTAATAAAAAAGACTATCGTATCCTCATTATCTCTGGTGGTCGTTCTGAATCAATGAGTAATCGTTTTAAATTATTAAAGATTAAGGATGTTTTTTTAGGGGTTGAGAATAAAATAAAAGTGTATGAAGAATACCTTGATAAAAACGGTTTAAAGGATGAAAATGTCTTGTATATGGGCGATGATATCCCTGATCTTGAAATTATGAAAAGAGTGGGTGTGGCAACTTGTCCAGCTGATGCTGCCGAAGAGGTCAAAGAAATTTCTCATTATATCTCGCATCAAAAAGGGGGCGAAGGTTGTGTTCGTGATGTGCTAGAACAGGTAATGAAAGTTCAAGGTAAATGGATGAATGGTGATGCCTATCATTGGTAATTAAAAATGGAATTATGCTAAAAGCATTTCTTAAACTTATTCGCTTACCTAATTTGTTGATTGTCGTTGGAACGATGTATTTACTTCGTTTTTTTCTGATCAGTCCTATTTTAAATTATTATTATGGAAGCTTAAGTTATCCGGAACTTGATTTTTCTTTATTGGTTTTAGCTTGTGTTCTTATTGCCGCTGCCGGATATATTATTAACGATTATTTTGATCTGGAGATTGATAAGATTAATAAACCCGAAAAAGTAATTCTTGACGAAAAAATTTCTATTGAAAAGGCTCGTATTTTTTATTTCGTACTGAATATTTTAGGCGTTTCAATAGGAACTTATTTGTCATTTAAAATTGATCAATATCAGTTTTCGTTGCTGTTTTTGCTCACTGCTTTTTTATTATTTTCTTATTCTCAGAAATACAAACGTTTACCATTTGTCGGAAATTTTGTGGTGGCAGCTTTGTCGGCATTGACTTTATTTTTGGTATGGTTATTTGAGTTTTTTGCTTTGCGATTGGATTCGAATATTTTTGTTGAAATTCGGGAAGCCATCCCTTATGTGAATAAGTATATTTTAGCCTATGTAGCTTTTGCATTTCTAGTTTCGTTGATTCGTGAGATTGTTAAAGATGTTGAAGATATCAAAGGAGATGAAACGGCTAAATGTAAAACTCTACCAATTATTATGGGGGTTGAAAATAGTAAAACTCTTATTGGTTTCCTTATTTTATTAGCGATTGTTTTAATGATTTTTGCTCAGTTTGTTTTGTGGAAAAATAACCTGGATTATTTATTCTGGTATTTTATGATAGCTGTTCAGCCATTGTTTATCTATCTTTTTATTAAGCTCTTAAAAGCAAAAGAAAAAGAGGACTTCCATTTTATGAGTTTGATCAGCAAAATTATTATGCTTGCCGGAATTTTATCTATTCAATTAATTCAACTTCATTATTAGGATGCTGGAACAATTACTTAAACGGAAAATTATATTAGCTTCGAGTTCGCCTCGCAGACAATTTTTGTTAAAAGATTTAGGCCTTAATGTTGAAATTAAAATTAAGGAAGTCGAGGAAATTTATCCTGACCATCTGAAAGGGAAAGACATTGTTCTTTATCTGGCTGACCTAAAAGCTAGTGTTTTTGCAGATGATGAAATTGGTGAGAATGCTATCCTGATTGCTGCTGACACTATTGTTTGTTTGGATGATGAGGTATTGATAAAACCTGCTAATTATGAGGATGCATTTAAGATTATCTCCAGTCTTTCAGAAAAAAAACATGAAGTTATTTCGGGTGTTTGTTTACGTTCAACAACAAAAAAAATAAGTTTTTATGCAACTACCGAAGTTTATTTTAAAAATTTAAGTGAAGAAGAAATTCATCATTATATCAAAAACTATAAACCCTATGATAAAGCGGGTGCCTATGGTATTCAAGAGTGGATTGGATATATTGGAATCGAAAAAATCAGTGGCTCGTTTTATAATGTGATGGGGATGCCAATT
>JAOZUV010000245.1 GCA_029938505.1 Bacteroidales bacterium
GATAAGGATTTAAATGAGTTTAGGGAATATGAATTCCTTTCCTGTGAAATGATATATCAGGAATTAAGACAACTTTTTATTAAATTTAAAATTAAATTATTATGAAAAAGAAAGTTTTAATGCTTGTAGCTATAGCTACTTTTATTGTTGGGATGTTTGTTTTTATTCCAAAATCAGAAGCAAAAGAGGAAATTAATCCAGATTGTGTGAATGGATGTCTTAATAAACCTGGCTGGTGTTATTGTTTTGGAGTGTGGCCGTATGAAGAAGCGGTATGGCCAAGCTAGCATAAATTAAATTGTGTATAAAGCAATGGGTATAAATTATATCCATTGCTTGCGTATTTATAAAAAATTAAAGATGAAAAACATAACTAAAATTTCGGGCATCCTACTTTTATTTTTATTCGCATGCCAGAACACAGAAGAAGGGGATACTGAAAAGTATCAATCTAAACGTAATAACATTATTAATGTTAAAGATCAGATTAATGATATCGAACTTGCATTTCCTTTAAGTGCAGCAGTTAGTTTTAACATAAATGATAATTATCTTTTGGTTAATGATCACAGTTCAGCAAAAGATAAAGGAATTCATATTTTCAATAAGAATACTTTCGAATATATTACAAGTGCAGGAATTCGTGGTAAAGGCCCAGGTGAAATAAGTAGATACGGCTATATGGGGGTTGATCACAAATGCGAATATTTTTGGCTAGAAGATTTTGGGAAGAGTTTAATGTATAAATTTTATTTAGACAGCCTACTGCAAAACGAAAACTATAAACCAACAGAATCATTTAAGTTGATTGACACCTTATTCCTAGCTTCAAACTTTGAAATGTTAAACGACAGTACAGCACTGATTATGGCAATTCAGCCTAGCAGTCTTAGCACCTTTAGCATGACTTTGGCTAAGCATGACTTTAAAATAAACAAAACGCAGAAACATGGCTATATGCATCCCAAAGCCATCGCTAATAAATCACATTCCTACAATACAGTATCAAAGGAAAACAATCTTTATGTAACTAGCTATATGTACCTTGATTTGATTAGCATTTGTAATATGGACGGGACACTAAAATATAATATTTACGGTTCTGAATGGGAGAAAAATAAGAAGAATAAGAAGAAGTATTTCAGGGGTGTAGAAATATACAAAGACAATATTATTGTTTCGTATAATGGTGGAGCAAGAACCTATTTTGATGAATATAAGCGGATCAGAGCCAACCTTCCTTCCAAACTTATGGTTTTTGATTTAGATGGGAAATACAAACTTAGCATGGAGTTAGAGCACAAATTTAGTAGCTTTTGTGTGGATGAAGAGAACAACAGGATAATCATGCATTTTGAAGACAGAGAAAATCCATTGGGATATATTAATTTGAATTTAGACTAATATGAAGAAGTATAGTTTCTACACCTTATTTTTTTATAGGATTTATGATTATTGTATCATGTAATCCTCAATCTAGAAATACTGAAAATAATTCTTTGTTAACAAAAACGATTGTTTTCCCAGATAGTCTTTTAATGCTTAATGGCACTCATTTTCAAAAAATTGATTCATTTCTTGTTGAAACTAAAAACAAGAATAAAATTATATCAATTATTGATGTAAACTGTGTCAAATGCATCATTCTTCAATTAAATAAAATAGATAGTATTTTCAATTCTATTATTAGAAATGATAATAGTATAATGGTATTTGTTTTAAATTTAAATAAAGGTGATTCAACACATTTTATGCGTGATTTACAACCTATAATTAAAGCTAAAGGGATTCTTTTATGGGATAGTGCGTATCATTTCGAATTAGTAAATGATCTGTTAACAAATGATTTAAATGAGCGAATTTTTATGCTTAACAAAGAGAATATAATTGTTCAGTATGGCAATCCAATAATTAATACTGAAGTAATATCTGAGTATAAGAAAAAGTTGAGATAAACAGTCTTAAAAAACAAGGTTGGAAAAAGCAGGCCAGTAAGCCAATCAAATGCTAAATGCGATAACTCCTAGCCCGCTGCCACCCTTCCTTTAAAAAATGAAAGGAGGTGATGTGACAAAGATAAGGATTTAAATGAGTTTAGGGAATATGAATTCCTTTCCTGTGAAATGATATTTCAGGAATTAATACAATATTTTATAAAATTTAAAATTAAACAATTATGAAAAAGAAAATTTTAATGATTACTGCTATAGCTTCTTTTATTATTGTTGGGATGTTTGCTTTTATTCCAAAAGCAGAAGCACAAGAAGAAATTAATCCAGATTGCCCGAATGGATGTCTTGATTGGGAAGGCACCTGTTGGTGTTATACATTCTATGACTATATTGAGTATATATGGCCAGAATAAATTCTCAAAAAAGGCTGTAGTTATTATTTTAACTACAGCCACTTTAGTCGTAACTTAAATTTAAATAAATATCTATGAAGCAAACAAAATATTTACTTTTCTTACTTATATTGTTATTTACAAATTGTAATAGAGATTCTGATCAGGAAAGAACATTTCCGAGAAAACTTTACAATATTAAAAATGTTAAGGATAAAATACTAGATATTGAAGAAAAAATTGAATCTGGACCTATAACTGTAGTGCGAATTCTAGACAAGTACCTAATTATAACTGATCTGAAAGGTAGAAAGTCTAAAGGAATTCACATATATAATAAAAATACATTTGAATATCTAACAAGTACGGCAATTCTAGGAAAAGGACCTGGGGAGATTACCAGAATAGGTGTTCCAGGAATTGATCAAATTAATAATAATCTTTGGATATCAGATCATGCAAGCAAAGTTATGTGGGAATTCCCGATCGATAGTATACTAAGAAATAATTTTTATAAGCCAACTAAAAAGTTATTGAAGTATGATGATTTGTTTCTTGCAAAAACTTTTAATTTCTTAAATGATAGTATTGTACTTGGGGGGGCTGTTCACGTAGTTAATAACAATAGTTTCGAAATGACATTTGCAAAACTTAATATCATTAACAACAAGATTGAAACATATGGCTATCAACATCCTGAAGCTATGGGTAAGATTAAATCAAATTTTAGAAGTAAATTATCCGTTGGTAATAATCTATATGTTATGTCTTATATTAATCTTGATTTAATGACTATTTGCGACTTAAAAGGGAATCTAAAATATAATATTTATGGACCGAATTGGTTGAAAAATACTAATAATAAAAATGCATATTTCAAAGAAGTGGATATTTATAAAAATTATATTATAGCAGCCCATGACGGTGGAATTAGATTTGTGTATGATGAATATAAAAGGCCAAAAAGTCATAATCCAACAAAATTTTTAGTATTTGATGTTAATGGAGATTACAATGCTACAATTGAGACTGGACATCATTTTAGTTCATTCTGTGTTGATGAAGAGAATGAAAGAGTAATTGTTTATTTCGATGACAGGGAAAATCCATTGGGATATTTTAATATAAAGCTAGATTAATTATGATAAGATTCAGTTTATGCACATTTGTGGCTTTTTTACTTATTGGAATTTTTGCCTCATGTAATTATGAGCGTAGTAATAAAAATGACGCACTAGATCCCTTATTAGTAAAAACTATTTCTTTTCCAAATAGTGTTTTAGAATTAAGTGGTAATCATTTGCGGAAAATTGATTCATTTTTAGTTGAAACAAAAAATCAAGAGAAAATAATATCAATAATTGATGGTAATTGTATGAAATGTATTATTAATCAATTAAATAAAATAGATAGTATTTTTGCTAGTATTATCCCTGACGATGATGTTTTAATGCTTTTTGTTTTAAATGTTCATAAAGAGGATTCAGCCAGCTTTATGCTCAACATGCAACCTGCAATTAAAGCCAAAGGACGTATTTTATGGGATGATGCTTATAATTTTGAACTTGAAAATGATTTATTAACAACTGATTTGAACAAAAGAACCTTTATGGTAAATAAAGATAATAAGGTTATTCAATTTGGTAATCCCATTATAAGCCCTGATGCTGTATTTGAATACAAGAAAAAAATGAAGTAAATATACTTTAAATAAAAATTGGAAAACTCGGTAGGAGGTCAATTTTTTGAAAACAAGATAGTTTTTGGTTCAGTGTCACTTCTTCAAAAAAGTAAAGTATCATTGGTAATCTTGATTACATAAAAATCCTGTGGAATGTTTAATTTAATATTAGATTAGTAATGAAGGAAAGGAATTTGGTTATTTTATTATTGTGTCTTGTGACATGGATTTTTTGTTCCTGTCAATCTTTTGAGGGAAATGATAAAAAAGGAGAGTTGAAGAAACAATCTTTTCAAAAGCAATCAATTGAGGTAGAGGCTATCGTTGTAAAAAAAGGAGTATTTAATAAAGAGATTTTAAGTAATGGTTTAGTAGCTTT
>JAOZUV010000246.1 GCA_029938505.1 Bacteroidales bacterium
GTTGAGAAATAAGGAGTCAAAGATAAACGTATTGGTGGCTCAATATCTTTTAATCCTCTCAATAAACCTAATTGAGTGCTTTGGTTCGGATTTTCATTATTAATATAATTCCAAGAGCTTTCTCCTCCACGGAGAGAATGTCCTCGGATAAAATTAAAAGCCCAATCCTGATTCTTTGTTTTGGGGAATCGTAAAGCAGAATAAGGGATTTCCATCTCAGCTATCCATCCACTATCAGTTACTTGTACAGCTGTTTTATATACAATATTCCAATCGTTTGACCCATTATAATCCCACTGAACACCTGCTGATGTAACGAATATTCGCACGAACGATTGACCATCGTTATAAGGATTTATTTGAATGCCAAAATAATCACTAATTCCCATTTGATCACGAGGAGTGAGATATACACTCATACTATCCAAATCATTCTCATACATCATTGCACCTATAAATAAAGCTTTGTCGTTATAGACTATTTTTGCCTCTGTTTTTTGATAGGCTTTTCGTCCATTATCAGGATGATATACAATAAAATCTTTTGCTATTTGAGCGTTTTTCCATTGAGGATCATCTAATGCTCCATCAATTTTTGGAGGGCTACTCACTCTTTTGGTTTCGTATATTTTTTTCTCTTGAGAAAATAAGCTGGTGGAAAGAAATAGTGCTAACACAAAGGTCAAAACTAAATTCCTTGAATGTATCATTTATTTGATTTTATATTTATTATGGATTCAAAATTATGGGAATAAACAATCTTATTTGTTTGTTAGTTTACAATTTGCACAAATCAGTAGATATTTGGTTGTATTCGGTCAATTTTCGGTTTTATGTATGTGTATTTTAAGGTGAGTTATTTTAAAAGAGACTCTATCTCTTTCTTCATTAAATCAAACTCTTCTCTATTAAATAATCTTGTTTTAAAAACAATTCGCCCTTCTTTATCAATGATTATATTTCGTGTTACACCACTTTGTTTTAAAGCAAATAATCCAAAAATATCAGCATTGGGATCTAATGATAGGGGATATGTTATTTTTATTTTTTCAGCGAATTCCTGTACTTTTTCAAGAGGTTCATCACGGTCAATACCAATCACAACAAAATCCTTATCCTTATGAATTTGCCAAATCTCTTTTTCAATGAATGGCATTTCTTTTCGGCAAACACTACACCAACTTGCTGTAAATTGTAACATCACAATTTTTCCTTTTAAATCGTGAAGTGAAATTTTCTGTCCATCAATGAGTTGCATTTCAAAATTTGGAGCCATTTCTCCATTTTTTACAATATACCCAACCGAATCTGCTTCCTGAGAAAAACTCCCGATATTTTGTGATAAAAAAAATATTATTAAAAGGCTTTTAACTATTGATTTAATCATGTTTATCTGTGTTTTAAAATCCCTCGCAAGGTAGATAAAATGAAGCGAAATCAAGATTTGTTAACAGATAATTAACAGCTGTTTGTAGATTTTTTTAATCGAAAAATCCAATATAGATTTTGGATAGTTCAACGATTGCATTAATTTTGATTTATGAATAAATACTTTGCTCTTTTTACAATTTCTGCATTTCTTTTTTCTTGTAATTCAACTATGAATTCTGATAATGAAAAGAGTATTTTTCGTTATAATGAAGCATCGGGTATAAGTTCATTAGACCCTGCTTTTGCTAAAGATCTATCTAATATTTGGGCTTGTAATCAACTTTTTAATGGCTTGGTTCAATTGAATGATCAGTTAGAAGTGATTCCTTGTATTGCTAAATCTTGGGTGATTTCGGAGCATGGAACAAAATATACTTTTATTTTGCGAGAGGATGTGTACTTTCATGATGATGATTCGTTTGAAAAGGGGGTAGGGCGAAAAGTTGTAGCTTCTGATTTTTTGTACAGTTTTAATCGTATTGTTGATTCTGAATTGGCTTCGCCAGGGCTTTGGGTTTTTAATGCTGTTAAAAAACAAAATGGCAATTATGCCTTTGAAGCTATTAATGATTCAACTTTTGTTGTCAAATTAGAAAAACCATTCACTCCATTCTTAGGAATTTTGGCGATGCAGTATTGTTCAGTTGTACCTTCCGAAGTTGTCAGAAAATATGGTGCTGATTTCAGGCGAAACCCCATTGGAACAGGTCCATTTAAATTTCAATTATGGGAAGAATCACGAAAATTGGTTTTTAGAAAAAATCAACAGTATTTTGAGTTTGAAAATGGAAAAAGATTGCCCTATCTTGATGCTGTTGCAATTTCGTTTTTAATTGATAAACAATCAGCATTTTTACAATTCATACAAGGGAAACTGGACTTTATGTCGGGTATTGATGCTAGTTATAAAGATGAATTATTGACTAAAACTGGCAAGCTAAAGGGAAAATATTTGAATCAAATTAATTTGGAATCACAGCCATATTTAAATACTGAATATTTAGGGATTTTGGTTAATTCTACAAAGAAAATTGTTCAAAATAGTCCTTTGCGCTTTAAAGAAATAAGGCAGGCTATTAATTATGGTTTCGATCGTAAAAAAATGATGAAATACTTGCGGAACAATATTGGTGAACCTGGGATGGGAGGAATTATTCCTAAAGGATTACCATCTTATTTAGCTGAACTGGGTAATGTGTACGACTATGATCCGGATAAGGCTCGTCAGCTTATTGAGTCAGTAGGATATAATTCACAGAATCCACCCCAGATTGTCTTGGTTACAAATTCTGAATATTTAGATCTTTGTAAATATATTCAACATCAGTTAATCGAAATTGGATTTGATATTACCATCGAAGTGAACCCTCCAGCTGCATTGCGTGAATTAAAAGCACAAGCCAAATTGAATTTCTTTCGTGCATCATGGATAGCCGATTACCCTGATGCAGAAAACTATTTGTCTATGTTTTATTCAAAAAACTTTTGTCCGGAAGGTCCAAATTACACACATTTTAATAATCCTGATTTTGATCGATTATACGAGCGTTCATTGGAAGAAGTGGATGTTGATAAACGTTATAAGTTATACCAAGAGATGGATAAACTTATCATGGATGAAGCTCCAGTTGTTGTTTTGTATTACGATCAGGTTTTACGATTTACCCTCCCCAATATTCAGGGATTAGGTAGTAATGCAATAAACTTATTGGATTTGAAACGGGTTCAAAAAACTAATTAACTTCAAATTGTAAATTGTCGTAAGCCAAGTTGATAAAGTCAGGGAGTTCTTTACTAACTTCTTCATAAGTACCCATTAGATGACCGATATGCGTTAAGTATGCTTTCTTTGGTTTTAACTCTTTAAGGAGTTGTACTGCTTCCTCCAAATTAAAATGTGAAATATGTTTTTCTTTCCGTAACGCATTTAACACAATGATTTCCGAGCCCTCTACTTTTTTTAACTCTTTTGTTGAAATAAAATTTGCATCTGTTATGTAAGTAAAGTTTTCAATTCTATATCCAAATACTGGATTATTATAATGTTGAACTAAAATGCTTTGTATCTCAATTCCGTTAATATTAAATGGGCTTTCATCAACTTCAACTAAATTAATTTGAGGAGTACCCGGATATCTGTTTTTATCAAAAGCGTAATGAAATTCACGATGCAAATCTGGAAAGGCAAAATTAGCAGCGTAAACATTCATTGCTTTCTTTTGCTGATAGTTGAAGGCTCGGATATCATCCAATCCACCAACATGATCTTTATGACCGTGTGTGATTAGTATTCCATCTAAAGAGGTAATTCCTGAACGCAAAATTTGATATCTAAAATCTGGACCAGCATCAATAACAATATTGGTATCCTCATTTTGAATTAAGATAGAGGATCGAAGTCGGCTGTTTTTTTTATTTTCCGACAGGCAAGTTTTACACTGACAACCTATTACAGGAACACCTTGAGAAGTTCCTGTTCCGAGAAACGTTATTTTCAATTTATTCTTTACTTTTGTGTAAAAGTAAAGAGCCTGAAAGAATATTCAAAGAATAATCTACATTATCAATATAGAATGGAAAATTTTACTGAAATTTCGGCAAATGATTTTAATGCTAATGTTACTCAATTGATTGGATCTGATTGGATGTTAATTACTGTAGGTACAAAGGATGACTATAATACCATGACTGCTGCTTGGGGAGGAATTGGATTTTTGTGGAATGTTCCTGTGGTATTCATATTCGTTAGACCCCAGCGTTTTACGTTTGAATTCACTGAAAAATATTCCGCAGTTACATTAAGCTTTTTTGAGCAATAGTATAAATACCCGTTCGGGGCGGTGCATAGTACAGAAGGCGCAAAACACCACCCCGAAAAAGTGCACTCGCTTGCTCGTCCTTTCCCGAAAAGTGCTCAAAAAATGCCTCAAAGCACCCCAAACAACGTGGCATTATCGATACTA
>JAOZUV010000247.1 GCA_029938505.1 Bacteroidales bacterium
ACTTCAAAAATCCAGTCAATACAAAAGTGAGTTTTTGGCAAATATGTCGCACGAATTAAGAACTCCGCTAAACAGTATTTTGGTACTATCTCAATTATTAGGAAATAATAAAAAACAAAATCTTTCAGATAAAGAAATTGAATTTGCAAAAACGATTAACTCTTCTGGTTCCGACTTATTAGAACTTATCAATGAAATACTGGATTTATCGAAAGTTGAAGCAGGCAAAATTGATCTCTATATTGAAAATCTACATTTTGATGATCTGGATCATTTCATCCAACGAACATTTTCTCCATTAACGAATGAAAAGAAGTTAAAATTAAATTTCAATATTGAAGACGATCTCCCTAAGAGTATAAAAACGGATGTTCAACGGGCATACCAAATTATTAAAAACCTTCTTTCTAATGCTATTAAATTTACTAAAAAAGGAAGTATAACCGTTTCTATTTCTAGGCCTGATCCAAAAGCAAATCTTTCAACTAGCAATCTAAATAGCAATACAGCTATTGCAATAGCTGTAACTGATACTGGTGTCGGAATTCCCAAAAATAAAATTGATTTAATTTTTGAAGCCTTTAAACAGGTGGATGGAACAACGAGCAGGAAATATGGAGGTACTGGATTAGGGTTAACAATTTCAAGAAGTTTTGCAGAATTATTAGGAGGTGAAATTCATCTTAAAAGCGTAGAAAATGAGGGGACAACTTTTACACTATTTCTCCCATTCGTTATCGAAAGCAAACCACAAAAATCATTAGATGAAGTTAAATCTGAGATTATAGAAGCAACTAAGAAAAGAACTTCTAAAAAGGAAAAAGAAGTTAAAAAACTTTCTCCATACAAATTAATTAACGATGATAAAGATAAGATTGAAGATGGAGATAAATTTTTATTGGTAATAGAAGATGATGAAAATTTTAGCAAAATTCTTTATAACCTTGCTCATGAAAAGGGCTTTAAATGTATTATTGCATTAGACGGTGAAACTGGTCTTCATTATGCTGATTTTTATCAACCCCACGCAATAATTTTAGATATCGGACTTCCTGGTATTGATGGTTACGAAGTAATGGAAAGGCTCAAAAACAATAGTAAAACTCGACATATCCCCGTTCACTTTATCTCAGCTGCAGATAAATCGCTTGAAGCCATGAAAATGGGTGCTGTTGGATATCTAACAAAACCGGTCAGTCCAGCAAAACTAGATGATGCATTTAAAAAAATTGAGAACATTATATCAAAATCAATTAAAAAGATACTTGTTGTAGAAGATGACGAAATAATGCGCAAAAGCATTGTGAATTTATTGGATGATGAAAGTATTAAAATCACAGCTGTTGAATCGGGAGAAGAAGCTTATAAGCTACTCTTAAAAGAAAAATTTGATTGCCAAATTTTAGATTTAGGATTGAAAGATATGTCAGGCTTTGAACTTCTAGAAAAAATTAGAAAAAATAAAAAAATCATTGATCTCCCAATAATTATTTATACGGGTAAAGATTTAAGCAAGGATGAAGAAACTAAACTAAATAAATATGCTGATAGCATTATTTTAAAAGGGGCTCGTTCTTTTGAACGGCTTCTCTCAGAAAGCACTTTATTCCTGCATCAGCTTGAAGCAGATATGCCAGAGGAGAAGCGAAAAATTCTGAAAACCTTACATAATAAAGAAGCTGTTTTAGAAAACAAAAAAATATTAATTGTTGATGACGACATGCGTAATGTTTTTGCTTTAACTAGTCTTTTAGAGGATAAAGGCATGAAAACAATAGCTGCCAAAAATGGGAAAGACGGACTTGAAAAACTTAAAGAAAACAATGACATTAACCTTGTACTAATGGATATTATGATGCCTGAAATGGATGGCTATGAAGCAACCCAAGAAATTAGGAAGCAGAAAAAATACAAAGATCTTCCGGTAATTGCACTCACAGCAAAAGCCATGAAAGAAGATCGAGAAAAATGTATTGCCGCTGGAGCAAACGATTATCTTGCAAAACCTGTAGATACTGAAAAACTTTTATCGCTCTTAAGAGTTTGGTTATACACTAAATAATGGAAATTCTAAACACTGAAAATCAAGTTTCAACCAACATAGAGGTTTCCCTTTTTCTGGAGGCAATCTTTCAGAAGTATGCTTATGATTTTAGGAATTATAGCAAAGCACATATAAAAAGAAGAATACTACATCGGATGTCAACATCTTCATTTAAAAGCATTTCGGAAATGCAACATTCACTTTTAAATGAAGAATCTTTTTTTGAACAAATCCTTAAAGATTTCTCTATTAATGTGACCGAAATGTTTCGTGATCCAAGCTTTTATTTGAAATTCAGAAAAGAAATTGTTCCAATTTTAAAAACCTATCCCTATATAAAAATCTGGCATGCCGGATGCTCAACAGGAGAGGAAGTTTATTCAATGGCTATTATTTTAAAAGAGGAGGGTTTATACGAACGCAGTCAAATTTATGCTACTGACTTTAACCAAGCCGTTATAAAAAAAGCAAAAGATGGGATTTACCCCATAAATAAAATTAAAGAGTACACTTATAACTATCAAAAATCAGGAGGCTTAAATTCATTTTCGGATTATTATACAGCCAAATATGATTCAGTGATTCTTGATCCTGATTTGAAACAAAACATTGTATTTGCTGATCACAATCTTGTATCTGATAAAGTTTTTGCAGAAGTTCATTTAGTCGTTTGCCGCAATGTTTTAATTTATTTCAACAAACAATTACAAGATAACGTTTTTCGACTATTTAAAGAAAGTCTTATACCTGGAGGGTATTTATGTTTAGGTTCAAAAGAAAGTATTCGTTTTTCAGATAGTTTTCAATATTTTGAAACAATTGATGATGACGAAAAAATCTACAAACGTAAGCTACATATAAAAAGATAATTAATCGTTGACCTCATGAAACCTAAAGCAATTGTCATTGGTAGTTCAGCTGGAGGCCTTCAGGCCTTAAAAACGATTTTCTTTCTTCTTGGGAGTGACTTCAGTATTCCCATCATTGTTGTACAACACATTAGTCCTCACTCCGATAATTATATCACCACATATCTGAACAGAATTTGTAAGATAAAAGTAAAAGAAGCAAATGAAAAAGAAATGATTGAAAATGGAATCATTTATTTTTCACCGCCAAATTTTCATTTACTGATTGAAGAAAATTTCACCTTTTCTTTATCGACCGAGGATCGTGTAAATTTTGCAAGACCATCTATTGATGTGCTTTTTGAAACAGCAGCTTTTGCATACGGGAAAATGCTTGTTGGAATTGTTTTGACCGGAGCTAATAACGATGGCGCTATAGGATTACGAAAAATCAAAAAACGAGGTGGAATAACTATTGTACAAGACCCTAAATCAGCTGAAGTGAATGCCATGCCAAACAGTGCGATTAAAGAAAGTAAGATAGATTATATTTTATCTTTAGAAAATATTGCAGAGCTCTTAATTAATATGGATAAAAATGATCATTAACAATTTAGTATATTTAAATTCTTAACTTAAAATCAATGCCGGTTGCAAAATTAAAAAACATCAATCTGTATTATGAAATGCATGGCAAGGGAGAACCATTGCTAATGTTAACCGACATTGTCGATGATATCCAGACATGGCAATTTATTATTTCCAATTTATCAAAGCACTTTCAACTTATTTTAGTCGATAATAGGGGCTCTGGAAGAAGCGACAGTCCTGATTCAAAATATAGTATTGAGCAATTTTCTAATGATAGCATCGCTTTACTTGACTATCTTAAAATCCCTAAAGCTCATGTTCTTGGTCATGGCATGGGAGGTTTTATAGCCCAAGAGATGGCTATCCATCATCCTGACAGGATTCTCAAATTAATATTGGAGTGTACAGCTCCATACTCAAGCATGAGAAATAATCAATTATTTGGCATTTTCGAAGAATTACTTGATAATAAAATTGATAAAGTACTTTGGTATAAAATATATTATCATTGGATTTACTCTCATAAATTTTTAGCTGACACTCAATTCTTGAATGCACTTATCCAATTTAACATTAATTACCCTTATATTCAAAGTACACTTGGTTTCAAAAAACAAATCGAAGCCTTGAGTAATTTCGATTCACGAACACGATTATCAAAAATAAATGCTGAAACACTTGTTATCATAGGAGAAGAAGATATCTTAATTAGAGCTAAAGATGCTGATAAATTATATCAAGGAATTACAATGGCCTCCTATCCAGTCTTTATAGAAAATTGTGCGCATTCAATTCATAATGAAGATCCAAAAACCTTTGTTCACACTATTCTTAGCTTCCTTTATAAATATATACGATAATTATTATTTTCCAGAATCATTAAAAACCACTGCTTCATAAATACA
>JAOZUV010000248.1:0-3073 GCA_029938505.1 Bacteroidales bacterium
GGGAGGTGGAGGTATTTATAGACTATATGCTTCTGTAGCCGTTGATAATAAGTTCTCCGATTATATTTATGTTCATGAATTGGGTCATCATATGGCTGCTTTAGCCGATGAATACTATTCATCATCTGTTTCTTATCAGATGCCAGAGATTACAGTTGAGCCTTGGGAAGCTAATATTACAGCCTTGTTAGATATGGACAATTTGAAATGGAAAAACATGGTGGAGGAAGGAACTCCTATTCCAACTCCATGGGACAAGGAGAAATTTGATGAACAGGGCATGGAAATCCAAATAGAACGTGGGCGCTTGCGTGCTGCCAATTCTCCTGAATCTGTTTTAGAGGATTTATTTTTGAGACAAAAAAAAGAAGAAACAGCTATGATAGCTGCGATGAAAAATACAGGTAAAATTGGTGCGTATGAAGGGGCTTCCTACTATCAATACGGAATGTATCGATCTTCGACTGATTGTATTATGTATACCCGAAATAAATTGGATTTTTGTCCAGTTTGTCAACGCGCACTTTCAAAAGTGATTGATCAATACACCAAATAATAAAATCACAACAATTTTAAAAATAGCTAGTTGTGATTTTTCAACTGTGTATTTATTAACAATAAGCATCGGTATTTTGTATTGCTAAAATGAAGTTTTTTCTGCATATTTGCATTCACAAATTTGCTAATAAATTTACTTAGACAATAATTTAAACTATCATAATATGAAACTACTTGAAGGAAAAACTGCTTTAATTACAGGTGGATCGAGAGGTATTGGACGTGCCATTGCATTAAAATTTGCTGCAGAAGGAGCAGATATTGCTTTTTCGGATATTAGATATGATGCAGATGCAGAAGATCTTGAAAAAACTTTAAATGATATGGGTGTAAAAGCCAAAGGCTATGCATCAGATGCTAGTTCTTATGAAGATGCAGAAGCTTTAATTAATGATGTACATACCGAATTCGGACGAATTGATATATTGGTTAATAATGCTGGAATTACTCGTGATAACTTATTAATGCGTATGACTGAGCAAGATTGGGATTTGGTTATTAAAGTTAATCTTAAATCTATTTTTAATTTAACAAAATCTGTTCAACGGATTATGTTAAAGCAACGGTCAGGCAGTATTATTAATATGAGCTCGGTTGTTGGTGTTAATGGTAATGCAGGACAATCAAATTATTCTGCTTCAAAAGCTGGACTTATTGGATTTACAAAATCAATAGCTCAAGAGCTAGGAAGTAGAAATGTTAGGTGTAATGCAATAGCCCCTGGTTTTATTGAAACTGAAATGACTTCGAAACTTCCTGAGGATGTGAAAAAAGAGTGGGTTAAAACAATCCCTTTACGTCGTTCAGGTTTACCAGAAGATGTAGCTAA
Source organism: Bacteroidales bacterium (assembly GCA_029938505.1). The sequence goes on from JAOZUV010000248.1 coordinate 1,388, forward strand.
TACAGCCACTTATTTGGCTTCTGATTTATCTGGTTATGTTAGTGGTCAGGTTATTAGCGTTTGTGGCGGAATGAGTATGTAAAGATCAAATTATAATTTTTAGACAGGGCTTTTTTGAGCCCTGTTTTTGTTTATGACCTAAATTGTTAATCATGAACCCTCAATTTTTGTTTCAGCTTATCATCCTATTTGTAGCTGGAGAATTTATACTTGAACGCTTTTTAGAATATTTGAATTCTACATCATGGAGCGATATTCTTCCTGCAGAGTTAGCCGGTATTTATAGCGAAGAAAAGTATCGAAAATCGCAAAATTATCATAAAGAAAATCAACGCTTTTCATTAATTTTTTCCAGTATATCTTTCATTGTTTTAATGCTTATTTTGTATTTTGACGGCTTTGCAATGTTGGATAATTGGGCGAGAACATTCACTACAAATCCAATAGTTTTGGCATTGCTTTTTTTTGGTATACTTGGCATAGCTATGGATATTTTGTCAACTCCATTCTCATTGTATTCTACCTTTGTAATTGAAGAAAATTTTGGTTTTAATAAAACCACGCTCAAAACATTTATATTGGATAAATTAAAATCGTGGTTGTTAACAATTATTCTTGGAGGTGTTTTGCTTAGTTTAATTGTTTGGGTTTATACTATTTCTGGTATATGGTTTTGGGTCGTTGTTTGGGCTGTATTAGCTGTCTTTTCGGTTTTTATGACAATGTTTTACTCTAGTTTGATAGTTCCTTTGTTTAACAAACAAACACCATTGGAAAGTGGGGAGTTAAGATTAGCGATTGAAGACTTTGCTGAAAATGCAGGATTCAAATTGCAAAATACTTTTGTGATCGATGGTTCAAAAAGATCTTCAAAAGCCAATGCTTATTTTTCAGGTTTAGGATCCAAGAAACGAATTGTGCTCTACGATACTTTAATCAATGATCATAGTGTGGATGAACTGGTGGCTGTATTGGCTCATGAAATTGGTCATTATAAAAAAAAACACACCTTACTTGGTTTATTTGTTTCTTTGATTCAAACGGGCTTGATGTTATTTATTTTATCCTACTTTATTGGAAATCCTCTTTTGTCGCAGGCTTTAGGATCAAATATTGCTAGTTTTCATCTCGGTGTATTAACTTTTGGAATTTTATATACCCCAGTTTCACTTTTATTTGGGATTATTACAAATGTGATTTCGCGTTTAAACGAATATTCAGCGGATAGATTTGCTGGTGAAAATTTTAAACCAGAAGCATTGATGTTAGCCTTGAAGAAACTTTCTGTGAACAATTTGAGTAATCTTAAGCCACACCCGACTTATGTATTTTTTCATTATTCGCATCCGCCTTTATTGAAACGAATTGCAGCATTGAGCAAGTTGACGTAATTTTAAGTTGCTTCTTTTTTTCGAAATACGGCTGGGATGGTTAGAAAGATAATTTTTATATCGCTCCAAAACGAGGCATTTATTGCATAGCTATTGTCCAGTATTTTTCTCTCTCCTTCAGTGAATTTGTTGGAACGACGTTTTGATACTTGCCATAAGCCAGTAATTCCTGCAGGTGCTAAAAATCGTAAAGCCCATTGATCACTTGTAAGTTTTTCAGCCTCATATAAAGGCAATGGACGGTTGCCAACTATTGACATATCACCTTTTATAACATTGAAAAACTGAGGTATTT
>JAOZUV010000248.1:3083-4371 GCA_029938505.1 Bacteroidales bacterium
CGGGATAACCCCAAACACAGATTCCCCAATTACCATCAATATTAAAATACCTTATAAATCTCCCTACTCTAGTGACTCTTGGATCGTTAACTATTTTAAAAAAGGTGGGTGTTTTATCATGTAACCTCTTTTTATGTAAATAAAAATCTTCACAAATTTCGGTGCCATCAATATGAAGAATGGGAGAACAGTTTTTTCCTTGTCTGTTACATTCAGGGCATTCATCAATTGCGCCGTTATTTTTTTTATCTTTTGTTAAGTTAATTAAGTATTGATTTAATTCTGATAATTCACCCCTTTTTTGTTCCGATCCAATTTTCATCGAACGGAGTTTGTAAAAATTAAATATATCATAGCCTGTACCAACTCTTCTAGATATATAAAAGATAGGGCCACGTGATCCAAGCTTTATAGCTAGTAATATTAGTAATAATAAGGGGGTGAAGAGTATTAATGCAGTGGAAGCAAAAATGATGTCAAAGAAGCGTTTGGATGGTAATATCCTGAATTTTTCAAAAGTTTCCTGTTCATTTACTTTGAATTTATTTTTCATTCCAAAGGATTTCGTATAACCAAATATACGGGTTTTTACTTGAAAATAAAATACGAAATTAATGTTCGAAAAATTCACTTAAATCGTAACCCTTTGTGAGTAAATTTGTCTTGTTCTTTTTGTAGAAATCTTGCAATGTTTCCATGCTTACTGAAAATGTGATTCCATAATTGATTGTTTCTTTGGCCTCGACGTAGAAATTACCTTCATAAGGCAGGTTTTGGCTGTAAATCATTTTTCCAGTTGATAGCTCGGGGACTAAATAGTTTTCGTAATGAGCCGAAGCAGATTTTGCAATACCTACTAACTCAAAGTTTGGAACGCCGTCTTTAATGGCCAAAACAAGGCCTCCACTAAACCCATGATTGAATACTGCATCAATTAAAAATTCTTTGTCATTATTTTTTGCTGACTTGCTAACAATACCACGAGTAATCATTTGTTTTCCCATCGGATAGCCCATAATATAAACAAAACTGCCCCATTCAAGTTCACTAGATTTTCCTGTTGGATATGGAAATACATCCACTCTTTTTAATTTTTCGGGATCTGTTTCAATACCTAAAATTGCAATATCATTTTTTGTATCCATGGCCAGGATTTCAAATTTTTCACCTAAAATTAAATCAGGTATAAAATGACGTAGTTGCTTTCTGATGCTAATTGTTTTAATGAATTTAGCTGAATTACTGCCGTTTTGGTAGTACGAAACAATGGTATCCGGAAAATTAATGT
>JAOZUV010000014.1 GCA_029938505.1 Bacteroidales bacterium
GTCTGCTTTTGCTGCTATCTCAGCTGCTATTTCAATATTAGGAACAGCTTCTCCAAACCAAACAATATGTGGTCTTAACTGTGAACCCTTTTCACAAAGATCACCTTTTTTTAATTCCCAATACTTTAGTTTGTATACTAGCGACTCATCCTTAGTACTTCGTGCTTTTTTTAATTCACCGTGAAGATGAAGAACATTTTTTGAACCTGCTCTTTCGTGAAGATCATCTACATTTTGGGTGATGATTTCAACATTAAATTTTGACTCTAATTTAACGAGTGCATAATGAGCGGCATTGGGTTCAACTTCAAACAATTGTTTACGTCGTTGGTTGTAAAATTCGAGCACCATTTCAGGATCTCTTTCCCAGGCATGAGGACTTGCAACTTCCTCAATCCGGTGATTATTCCATAAACCATCCTGATCTCTGAAAGTTTTAACACCACTTTCGGCGCTAATTCCAGCTCCACTTAATACTACAACCTTTTTCATGAATGATAATTATTCCGCTTGACCTGATGTAAATTTATACAAAAAAAGCATCCCACACAAGTGGGATGCTCTTATATTTGAGGATATTATGGTTTTATAATATTTTCATATTATCTAAATCTTTCATTACTTTTTTAATAGCTAAAGCTGATTCTTGTAATAATTTATTTTCTTCTTTATTTAATTTGAGCTCGAAAATTCCTTCAATACCGTTTTTGCCAAGTTTCACAGGAGCACCCATATAAATATCCTTTAGGCCATATTCACCTTGTAACCAACAACAAACAGGGAAGATTCGTTTTTGATCATCCACAATAGCTTCTACCATTTGTGCTGCCGCCGCACCTGGAGCATACCAAGCCGAAGTTCCCATAAGGTTTACTAATTCTCCTCCGCCCATTCGTGTCCTATTAACGATTTGTTCAATTTCATCTGTTCCTAGTAGTTCGTCTATTGGAATTCCGTTCACACTAGTATAGCGTGGAAGTGGTACCATGGTATCGCCATGCCCACCAAGTGAAAGAGAAAGAATATCTTTTGGAGAAACGTCTAAAGCTTCAGCAATAAATGCACGATAACGACCGGTATCTAAAATTCCTGCCATTCCAAATACTTTGCTTGAGTGTTTGTTGGCTACTTTGTAAGCAGCATAGGTCATCACATCTAAAGGATTCGAAACTATAATGATAATCGCGTCAGGGGAGTACTTAACAACTTTTTCAGTAACATCTTTTACAATACCTGCATTAGTTTTAATTAAATCGTCGCGCGACATACCAGGTTTACGAGGTAAGCCTGATGTAATAACTACAACTCCTGAACCTTTTGTTTTTAAATAATCGTTAGTAACACCCGTAACTCGTGTACTAAAATTATTGATGGATGAAGTTTGCCACATATCGAGGGCTTTTCCTTCAGCAACGCCTTCTTTAATGTCTAACAAAACGACTTCTCTTGCTAAATCTTTATGAGCAATTACATTGGCACATGTTGCACCTACATTTCCAGCGCCGATAACGGTAATTTTCTTCATGTCTTCTAATTTTATGAGTTAACTTTTTAGTTGATTTCTATATTTAAAAACGCAAATAATTAACGCAAATATAAGAAAGACTGACTGTTATAAAAATAACAAGATAAAATTTTAAGAAGGTATTCTGTATTTATTCAGATTTCTAAATAAGAGTGTCTATTTATGAGAATAAAAAAAAGGCAAGCTTTCGGATGCCTTTTTTTAAATATATACGGGTTTAATTTATTTGCAATCTTTTCCGTTTACTCTTTTTTCAACACATTGTGCATCAATAACAGAAATCATGACCATATTCACAATATCAGACACGCTACTTCCCATATTCAGGACGTGAACTGATTTGTTCATGCCATTGATAACTGGACCAATAACTTCATAATGCCCCATCTCCTGCATTAATTTATAGGCAATGTTTCCTGCAGTAAGGTAAGGGAATATCAATACATTGGCAGCTCCACCTTTCAATTTTGAGAAAGGGAAGTTCTCATCAATCATTTCTGCATTTAGGGCAACGTTGGCTTGCATTTCTCCATCTACTATTAAATCAGGATAATTTTTGTGTAGAATGGATACTGCCTCTTGCTGTTTCAAAGGGATATTACCTCTATTTGAACCAAAATTTGAGTAAGATAAGAAAGCTATCCGTGGCTTAATTTTGAATTGTTCGACAGCAAATGTGGTTTGCAAAGTAATTTCTACAAGCTTATCAGTATCTGGGTTTTTATTTACGGTACAATCTGCGAAGAAAATAGGACCTTCTTTTGTATTGATAATATACATTCCAGAAACCAAGTCTGTTTTTGGTTTCATCCCGATTATTTCTAGGGCTGGTTTCAAGGTGTCTGGATAATTTCTGGTTAATCCTGAAATCATTGCATCAGCAAATCCTGTTTCTACAAGCATTGGTCCGTAATAATTTCTGTGCTGCATCATATCTTTAGCAGCCGTTAATGTTACACCCCTTCTTTGACGTTTATCATATAGAATTTCTGCAAAATCATGTCGACGTTTTTTCTCTTCATCAGATTTTGGATCTATAATCTCAACACCACCCAATTCAAGATCATTTATTTCAATGAGTTCTTTAATTGCATTTTCATTTCCAAGTAAAATAGGGATCGCAATTTTTTCATTGATCGCAATTTCAGCTGCTTTAAGCATTTTGTAATTTTCAGCTTCAGCAAAAACAACACGTTTTGGATCGTTTTTCGAACGTGTTTTAATCTGGCGAATCAAAGGATTACTAATTCCTAGGCGTTTTCTTAATTCATCGCGATAAATATCCCAATCCTCAATTGGTTTTTGAGCAACTCCGCTTTCCATAGCGGCTTTTGCAACAGCAGGCGCAATATATTCAATCAAGCGTGGATCTGTAGGTTTTGGAATGATGTAATATTTTCCAAATTTTAGATTATTGGTTGAATAAGCAATATTTACTTCTTCTGGTACGGGTAATTGAGCTAATTCTGCTAATGCTGCCGAAGCGGCAACTTTCATTTCTTCGTTGATGCATGTTGCACGTACATCCATTGCACCTCGAAAAATAAATGGGAATCCTAAGACATTATTAATTTGATTAGGAAAATCAGAACGTCCAGTACCCATGATTACATCTTTACGAGTTGAAGTGGCTAATTCATAACTGATTTCCGGAACTGGATTTGCACAAGCAAACACAATAGGGTCTTTAGCCATTGTAAGAAGCATCTCCGGTGTCATAACATCAGCCACAGATAAACCAAGAAAAACGTCAGCACCTTCAACGGCTTCTGCTAGAGTGTGAACATCTTTGCTTGTTGCAAATTGGAGTTTGGTTTTATTCATGTCGGTACGCGATGTATGTAATACTCCACGTGAATCAAGCATGATAATATTTTCGGGCTTTACTCCTAAAGCAATGTATAATTTTGTACAAGAAATTGAGGCTGCACCAGCACCGTTTACAACAATTTTTAATTTGTCAATTTTCTTTTTATTGATTTTGATTGCATTCAGTAATCCTGCTGTGGTGATAATGGCTGTTCCATGCTGATCGTCGTGCATAACCGGAATGTTAAGCGCTGCTTTAATTCTTTCTTCAATCTCGAAACATTCAGGAGCTTTAATATCTTCTAAGTTAATGCCTCCAAAAGTTGGGGCGATATTAATGACAGTGTCAACAAATTTATCAATGTCTTTTACATCAACTTCAATATCAAAAACATCAATGTCTGCAAAGATTTTAAAAAGTAATCCTTTTCCTTCCATAACTGGCTTTCCAGCTTCGGCACCTATATCTCCTAGTCCGAGTACTGCAGTACCATTGGAAATTACAGCTACTAAATTTCCTTTAGCGGTGTATTTGTATACATCTTCAGGGTTGTCTTTAATTGCAAGACAAGGATCGGCAACTCCTGGACTGTATGCAAGTGAGAGATCTCTTTGGGTTGAGTAAGGCTTGGTTGGGATGACTTCAATTTTACCAGGACGGCCTTCAGAATGATATTTGAGTGCGTCCTTTCTGAACAAATTATCCATTTCTTAGTGATTTATTGTGAATAGATTAACAAAAGGTTTGCAGCAAATTTAAGAATATAATTTTCCCATGAAACCTTAAAGGCTTAATTTATTTTTATTAAAAATAATGGGATGTTTTTTAAAGCTCATTTTGCTATAAATTTATCTTTTGCGAAAAGAAAATCAGATACAATTAAATTCGTATTTTTGTTTTTCATCGCAGATACAATTAAGCATTTAATTATTTACAAATGTATTCATACCTCAAAGGAAAACTTGTTGAAAAAACCCCTACTTATGTTACGCTTGATGTGAATGGAATTGGTTACCAAATTCATATTTCGTTGAATACTTTTTCTCAGATTGGAGACAAAGAAGAATGCAAGTTATTATGTCATTTTGTTGTTAGGGAGGATGCTCAGTTATTATATGGTTTTTTTAGCGAAAATGAGCGTGTTTTATTTCGTCATTTGATTTCTGTGTCTGGGGTAGGCGCAAATACAGCCCGCCTAATTTTATCATCGATGACTACAGCAGATTTATTTAGTATAATAACTTCAGGCAATGCAAATACTTTACAAACGGTGAAAGGAATTGGTGGTAAAACTGCTCAGCGAATTATTATTGATTTACAAGATAAGCTTGGGAAACAAGAAATGTTGTCTGAAAATCTACCAGTTTCACACAATACCAGACGTGATGAAGCGTTATCAGGTTTGATAATACTAGGGTTTAGTAAAAATGTTGCGTCTCGTGCTATTGATAAAATTATGGCTAAAGAGGGCTCTGACCTTAGCGTTGAACAAATGATAAAATATTCGTTGAAAGTATTGTAATATTGAAAAGCGAATTATTATTAACATAATAATCCTGACTAAATCATAAAAATTTGCACATCTGTTTGAAATCTAAGATCAAATATTATGCAAGGCTCTGGTGGATATTGTTCACCTTTTTTTGTTATGGAGTAGTACAGGCACAACAAAGTGATACTTTACAATCGGGGAAACTCCCATATTCTTTAAAGAGTAGTGAGTTGGATTCGTATTATTTTAAAGGTCAACGATCACTTTTTTTAAGCTCACCCGATAATATCCAAAGTATTTATACCTACGATGCAGAAACCAATACTTATATACTAACTCAAAAGATGGGTGAAATTGATTATAGATACCCCAGTATTTTGAGCTTTGAAGAGTATCAAAAATTGAAAACACAACATGATCTTTTTAAATATTGGAAAAGTAAATCTCAATCTTCAACAACAAATATTCGTGATGGTATTATTCCTCCAATTTATATCGGGGGTGATCTTTTTGAAAATGTATTTGGGAGCAATTTTATAGATATTCGTCCGCAAGGTTCAGCTGAATTAACTTTTGGTGTTTTATCGAATAACCGTAAAGATGAAACTTTGGATGTGCGCAGACGAAAAACCACCAGTTTTGATTTTAATGAAAAAATTCAAATGAGTGTGGTTGCCAAAATTGGAGAAAAAATTGAATTTAAGACCAATTATAATACAGAATCTACATTTGAGTTTGAGAACAATCTTTCTTTAAAATACGAGGGTGGCGAAGATGAGGTCATTCAGTTAATTGAGGCTGGGGATGTTAGTTTTCCACTGCCCACTACTTTAATTAATGGTAGCCAGGGGCTATTCGGAATAAAAACAAAATTAAAATTTGGTCGTATAACTTTTACAGGTGTTTTTTCGCAACAAGAAAGCGAAACATCTTCGATTACAGTTCAGGGCGGAGCACAAACCAATGAGTTTAATTTAACGGCTCTCGATTACGAATCAAACCGACATTTTTTTATCGCACATTATTTTCGTGAGGATGTGATAGGTGCTGATGGGAAAATAAGTAATCGTTATAATGAGGCTTTACGAACTTTGCCAATTATCACCTCAAACATAAATATTACGCGCATCGAAGTTTGGGTAACTAATATTGGAGCGGCTGTATCTGAAAATCGTAATATTATTGCCTTCACTGATTTGGGTGAAAATAAGCCTTTTGAATCTGGAATTATCTCAGTACCGGGTAAAAACCTTCCATCAAATGAGAGTAATGAATTGATTAGTCAATTGGATGAAGTCCAAATTAGAGATATTAATACAGCAACTCAGTATTTACAGGACAATCCTTTGGGAATTGGAGGGTCTGGTTATTTTGTCTCTGGTGAGGATTTTGAGAAAATTGAGAGTGCTCGAAAGTTAAATCCATCAGAATATACATTTAATTCGAAATTAGGTTTTATCTCTTTAAACACCACTCTAAATCCTGATCAAACTTTAGCTGTTGCTTATCAATACACTGTAATTGGTAATAATGTCGTTTATCAGGTGGGAGAGTTTTCGGATCAGGGTATTACAACTCCTGAAAATTTGATAGTGAAATTACTGAAAAGCACTTCGGTAAATACTAAGAATCCGATGTGGGATTTGATGATGAAAAACGTTTATTCTATTCGTGCTTATCAGGTGAATCCTGATGATTTTATCTTTAATATTTTGTATTCAGGCAATGATAAAGGAATTCCAACAGCTTATTTTTCGGAAGGAAATGAAGCTGTAAAAGGTGTTCCAATCATTCGCTTATTAGGTATGGATAATTTAAATCAACAAATGAATCCTCCTGGCGATGGAATGTTTGATTTTATTGATGGGGCAGCTTTAAATGGGGGAACTATTCAATCTGCAAATGGTCGAATTTTCTTTCCTGTTTTGGAGCCGTTTGGTCGTGATTTACGGAATCTCTTTACAGATAATAATATTGCCGAAAAGTATGCTTACGACTCATTATATACCATGACAAAATCAGGGGCTGAACAATTTCCTGAAAAAAATAAATATGTTCTTGAGGGCTTTTTTAAATCTTCATCCAGTAACGAAATTTCATTGAACGCATTCAATGTTCCGCAAGGATCGGTATTTGTAACAGCAGGAGGAATTCCTTTAACCGAAAACATAGACTATACCGTTGATTATACCTTGGGTCGTGTTCGGATTATTAATGAAGGAATTTTAAATTCGGGAACGCCTATTAAAATTTCGTTGGAGAGCAACTCAATGTTTAATATGCAAACCAAACGATATATGGGAATGCATGTTAATTATGAAGTGAATGATAAGACTAATATTGGAGCTACCATCATCAATTTAAATGAGCGACCATTAACGGCTAAAACAAATTTTGGAGATGACCCGATTTCAAATACTGTTTTGGGTTTCAATTTTAATTATGAAGAAGAGTCGCGTTTGTTAACCAAGCTGGTTGATAAAATTCCATTTATCAATACAAATGCTCCATCCCGAATAAATATTGAAGGTGAATTTGCTCATTTCATCCCTGGTCATTCAGCCTTGGTAGGCGAAACAGGGATCTCTTATATTGATGATTTTGAAGGAACTAAATCATCCATTGATCTTAAAAACTTTAGTACTTGGAAATTGGCAAGAACCCCACAAGGACAATCTGATTTATTCCCGGAAGGAGGTCCGAATGAGGGTTTGAACTATGGTAAAAATCGTGCCCGATTGGCATGGTATATAATCGACCCATTGTTTTATGATCGGAATACAAATTATAAACCACCAAACATTACCACCGATGAGCTCTCGAAAAATTCTGTTAGGCAAGTTTTAGAAACGGAGGTGTTTCCCAATAAGGATATTCCTAATGGAATTCCGACGAATATTTCAGTTTTAAATATGGCTTTTTATCCAAGAGAAAAGGGACCTTATAATTATGATGTAAATTCAGTTTCGGGTAAATCGGCGGGTATGGCTGGCGACGGATATTTATATTCACCTGATTCTAGATGGGGTGGTATGATGCGCAAGATTGAGTCTTCTGATTTTGAAACAACCAATGTTGAGTATATTGAGTTTTGGTTGATGGATCCATTTATAGAAGATTCTTCAAATAGTGGGAAGCTCTATTTTAATCTGGGGGATATTTCTGAGGATATTTTACGTGATTCCAGAAAAAGTTATGAAAATGGATTGCCTACCAATGAAAATGTTGTTGAAGTAGATACTACTATCTGGGGGAGAGTGCCCAAGGTTCAAACTTTGGTAGAGTCGTTTGATAATACTGCCGGTTCAAGGAGATATCAGGATGTTGGTTATGATGGTTTATCAACCGAAGATGAGCTAAGTTTTTTTAGATCAGAAACAGGGCTACATTCGTATTTGAATGATATTGAAGCTAAGTATGGAGCCAGTTCTTTGGCATATCAAAAAGCCATAGCAGATCCTGCAACAGATAATTATCACTACTTCCGTGGGAGTGACTATGACGATAATAATAAATTTGCAAGCATACTGGAGCGCTATAAATTTTACAATAACCCTGAAGGAAATTCACCCACTGATGATCTTAATCCTGAAAATTATCCAACTTCAGGATCGTCTTTGCCTAATATTGAGGATATAAATCGCGATAATACCTTAAGTGAGGGAGAACGTTATTTTCAATATGAAATTAACTTAGATAAAGATGAAATGTTTGTGGGGAAAAATTATATTACAGATGTATATGAAGCTTCTACTCATCAACTTCCTAATGGGGAAGTTAAAAATGTAAAATGGTATCAGTTTAAAATACCAATCAACAATCCTGATGAGGTAATTGGGAATATTGAAGATTTTAAATCCATTCGTTTTTTGCGGACTTTTATGCGAGGATTCACACGTCCGATTGTATTACGTTTTGCTACATTGGAATTAGTTCGTGGCGAATGGCGCAGATACAGACAATCTTTATTACGCCCTAACGAATACTTAGTTGACGATGGCTCACTCGAAACTACTTTTGATATCACAGCTGTAAATATTGAGGAGAATGGGGGCAAGGTTCCAATTCCATATGTTATACCTCCTGGGATTGATCGTGAAACTAATATCTCAACAACTAATATTGTTCGGAGAAATGAACAGTCCATGGTTTTAAAAGTGGAGAATTTATTGGATGGTGATGCTCGTGGTGCTTTTAAAACAACAGATTTTGATTTCCGTCAGTATAATAACTTGAAAATGTATGTTCATGCTGAAAAACTTAAAGAACAAGATCTCATGGAAGATGACGAATTATCTGTCTTTATCCGTTTGGGTTCCGATTTTAATGAGAATTATTATGAATACGAAATTCCATTAAAGCTAACTCCTTGGGGAACTACTTTTTCTGAACCAGACGTTATTTGGCCTGAAGAGAATGAATTTAATATTGATTTGGAGGAATTAGTAAAAATTAAATTGGATAGAAATACCGCTATGCGGGAAGCTAATACCGGAGTTACAACAGCATCGCCTTATGTCGTTCAAAAGGGAAATCACAAAATTACCATATTGGGTGTACCAAGTATTAGCGATGTGAAAGCCCTTTTGGTAGGGGTGCGAAATCCTAAACAAAGAAGCTTTGTTGACGATGATGATGGAAGGTCTAAAAGTGCAGAAATTTGGATCAATGAATTGAGGTTATCTGATTATAGAAGTAATGGTGGCTGGGCTGCGAGAGCTAGAATTTCAGCAAATTTGGCCGATTTGGGTAGAGTGACTTTTAGTGGAAGTCATAGCACTCCTGGATTTGGTAGTGTTGAACAAAAAGTAAATGAAACTCAAAAAGAAGAGATCACCAATTTTGATGTAAGTACTGATATCGAATTTGGTAAGTTTTTTCCTGAAAAATCTGGCATAAAAATTCCTGTTCATTTTGATTATTCACAATCTAAAATTACTCCCGAATTTAATCCTCTCGATCCGGATGTAAAATTGGAAGATGCGTTAAATTCGTATGAAACTCAACGGGAAAAAGATTCATTGAAAATGATAGTCGAAGATTTTGTTTCGAGAAAAAACATCAATTTCATGAATGTTCGTAAGGAGCGGCAAGGGGGTAAAAAGGCTCATATTTACGATATCGAAAATTTTAATTTTACCTATGCATATTCTGAAATTTCTGCACGAAATATTGATATAAATTTTGATGTGAGACGAACTTATCGAGGTGGATTTGCCTATAATTTCAGGACTAATCCGAAACCGATTAAACCATTTGATAAAATTAAGTTGTTCTCGAAATCGCCTTATTTAAAATTGTTTAAAGATTTTAATTTTAATCTATATCCCAAACTTATTTTTGTGAGCTCTGATATGTATCGTGAGTATAATAAGCGTCAGTATCGGAACAAAAGTAGTGGGGATGTACCTTTAGAAACCTTTTACTCCAAAAAATGGGATTGGAACCGAGATTATAATATTAAGTATGATTTAACTCAATCAATAAATTTGGATTTTAAATCTAGAGCAACGGCCTACATTGATGAACCAACAGATAATCCTGAAAAAGGCACTCCCGAATACGAAGCTAATCGAGATGCAGTTTGGGATGAAATTAAGAGTTTTGGAACATTAAACAGATACGATCAATCCTTGACGGTTAATTATAATTTACCAATTAACAAGATTCCAATATTAAGCTGGGTATCTTTGAATATAAAATATTTAAGTACTTATAATTGGACGGCATCCCCAAAATCTACACAGTTTCGTTTTGGAAATCAAATTGAAAACTCGATGCAGCTTCAGTTAGGTGGTAATTTTGACATGACTCAGCTTTATAATAAAATTCCTTATCTGAAGAATCTTAATAAAAATAATAAGAGAAGATCTAGTTCTTCCGGCCCTAGTTTCAGAGCACGTTTGAATGATAAATCAACGAAAGAGAAAAAGGATGAGGCAGAAACTATTAAAAAATCCCCTAAAAATTTAGGTAAGGAAATTTTGAGATATGCGGTAAATATCCTCACGGGTGTTAAAAGAGCTTCATTTACCTATTCCGAAACGGCAGGAACATTTTTACCAGGCTTTATACCAGAACCTACAATTTTAGGAAATGCAAGAAATTATAAACCGAATAAAGAAACCTTTGGAAACTCACCCTATTTTGGTAATAATTATCCAACAAGTTTGGCTCCTGGTATAGGTTTTGTTTTTGGTGATCAGAGAGATATTCGTAACGATGCTATTCGATACGGATGGTTATCGCCTGATACTTTAATTAATCAAAGTTATTATACAAAACGAACCGAGAATTTTTCAGCCAGAGTATCGTTTGAACCTCTGCAGGATTTAAAAATTGAATTAACGGCTGATCGGGCTCATTCATTGAACCATCAGGAATATTTCAGAGCTGATTCAGATGGTCAGTTTCATTCATATTCTCCAGCGGATAATGGTAGTTTTAGTATGTCTTTCATGGCTTTTGGAACAGCTTTTGGCGATGAGCTTGGAAACAATTTATCTGCAACTTTTGAAGACATGAAGGACAACCGTATAGTCATTGCAAATCGTTTAGCTCAAGAAAACCCAAACTTTTCAGGTGAATTTATTCCTTATGAAATAGATGATGAAAATGGAAATTCAACAACAGTGATGTTTCCTGAAGGATATGGTCCTAATTCGCAAGATGTATTGATGTATTCATTTCTTGCTGCGTATTCGGGTAAAGATGTACGGAAAGTGACAATGAATATGTTCCCCAAAATACCTTTACCTAATTGGCGTCTTACTTATTCGGGCCTAACTCGAATGGATTTCTTCAGAAAATTGTTTCGGAATATTACTATTTCTCATGCTTATCGCGCATCTTACAATGTTGGGAACTTCGTATCTAATGTTGAACGTTCAATAATTGACGGTTATCCGGCAGCATTCTATGCTAATGGAAGTAATTATATTCCTGAATATGACATCTCTCAGATTTCAATTACTGAACAATTTGTTCCACTTATTAGTATTGATGTAGTAATGAAAAATAGTCTTAGTACAAAAATTGAATTTAAAAAATCAAGAAATCTTTCTTTTAGTTTTGCAAACAATCAGGTAACTGAAATGAAAAGTGATGAGATTGTTATTGGGATTGGTTATCGATTAAAAGACGTGAATCTTGGTTTTAAATCTGCTAGTGGTAACAATGGTCGCTCTCGTCAGGTTAAAAGTGATTTAAATATGAAAGCCGATTTTTCTTTACGAAGTAATAAAACGACCTTACGAAGGATGGATGAAAACATTAATCAGATTTCCGCTGGACAAGAAATTTTATCTATTAATCTTTCAGCTGACTATTTGGTAAATCAAAAATTTAATATTCGGGTGTATTATGATCGGGTTGTTAATAATCCTTTCGTTAGTTCACAATACCCAAATTCAACAACTTCTGGTGGGTTTAGTTTGCGTTTCTTTTTAAATTAATTTGTTTTCGTACGATTATTTTCTCTAAATATAAAAATGTTCCTACTGTTAATTATTTATCAAAAAATGATGTAAATTTGGGATCTAATTAATCAAAATATTTTAAGCATGAATATACCTGAAAATTTAAAGTACACTAAAGACCACGAATGGGTTAGAGTAGAAGGCGATACAGCTGTTGTTGGAATTACTGAATTTGCTTCAAAAGAACTTGGTGATATTGTATTTATCGAAGTAGAAACTGAAGGAGAAACATTAAATAAAGAAGAAGCTTTTGGTACTATTGAGGCCGTAAAAACAGTTTCTGACTTGTTTATGCCAGTTTCTGGTGAAGTTCTCGAATTCAATGAAGCATTAGAGTCAGCTCCTGAGACTGTTAATCAGGATTCTTATGGTGATGGTTGGATCATTAAATTTAAAATTTCAGATCAAACCGAACTGGAAGAATTACTTACAGCCGATCAATATAAAGAATTAACAGAGGCTTAAGCCTCATTCCATTGATTGTAAAAAACTTTTGGCCGGGCATAGTATGGGGAATAATAATTTTTATTCTTTCTGCTTTGCCCGGCAATTATATTCCTCAGGTTCATAGTTTTGCTAATTGGATTAGTTTTGATAAAGTAATTCATCTTTGCCTTTATTTTGTATTTTTTTATTTGATACAAAAGGGTATTCTTCGACAATATCATCATAGTAAAAAGAAATTATTTTTTGGCCTGTTATTTGTAGTAATGTTTGGAGGCATAATGGAAATTATGCAGCATTGTTTGTTTATTGGCAGAAATGGGAATATTTATGACTTTTTCGCCAATTTAATTGGTTGCTTACTCTCATATGCGTTATTTTTATTCATTCAACGAAAAAAAAATAATCAAAAGTAATTGAGCATAAAGATTTTTTAATAATTTAGCAGCTGTAAAAAAAATTTGATAAAACATAAATCATGGATGCAAAAAAATCACCAAAAGCTGATTTGGAATCAAAAAAAGTTTTATTTATTCAGATAGGTTTAATCATTGCCCTTTTCATTTCACTTATGGCTTTTGAATGGAAAAGTTATGACAAACGTCAATTTGAGATGGTTCAAGAGATCATTGATGATGCACCTGAAGAAATAGTTCCAATTACAGAACAAAAAGTAAAACCACCACCACCACCACCACCACAACAGGTAACTATTATTAATATTGTGGAAGATGATGTTGAGATAGAAGACGAAATTGAAATTGATGCTGATGTGGATATGGATACAGAGATTGAAGAATTCATACCTATGGATCTAGAAGAAGATGAGGTAGTAGAACAAGAGATTTTCAGGGTTGTTGAGTCTATGCCTGATTTCCCTGGCGGAGAGGTTGAACTTACAAGGTTCTTGAATAAAAACATTGATTATCCAATGATGGCTCGCGAAAGTGATATTCAAGGTAGGGTATATGTAACTTTTGTTGTTGAAACAAATGGTGTTATTACCGATGTTAAGATAATCAGAGGTATAGGCGGTGGATGTGATGAAGAGGCTGTTCGTGTTGTGAAAATGATGCCTAAATGGAAGCCTGGTAAACAGCGTGGAAAACCTGTTCGTGTACAGTTTAACTTACCTGTTAGATTTGTTCTCGAGTAAAAGAAAAGAGATTTTATAAATCCCCCCGATAATATCGGGGGGATTTTTTTGTGCCACTGTTTTTGGAATTGATGAAGTTTTTCCAGAATAGAACCCACGAGAAATGTCCTTAGGGGCTTTTTTTTGTTTTAAAATAATTGAAAACAATCTTGGCTTTTGCTTTGCCTATTACTTCAATGAGTTCTTCAATTGTTGCTTGTTTAACTTTCTTTACGGATTTAAATTTCCATAAAAGCTTTTGAGCCGTATTAAAACCTATGCCTTCAATTTCGGTGAGGATCGACTTTATGGTTCCTTTTTCCATTTTTTTGCGATGATGTGTAATTCCAAAACGATGGGCTTCGTCACGAAGTTGCTGAATGAGTTTTAAGGATTCAGATTTCTTATCTATGTAAATAGGTATGGAGTCTTCTGGGAAATAAATTTCTTCTAGTCTTTTAGCAATGCCGATGATGGCGATTTCCCCCCTTAATTCTAGTTTGTTCAAACTTTTAACAGCAGAGCTGAGCTGACCCTTTCCTCCATCGATCACAATCAGTTGAGGTAAAGCCTTTTCTTCATCTTTTAAACGTTTGTAACGGCGATAAATAATCTCCTCCATGGAGGCATAATCATCTGGACCTTCCACAGTCTTAATATTAAAGTGTCGATATTCTTTTTTATCGGGTTTTGCATTTTTAAAATGAACCATAGCAGCCACCGGATAATCTCCTTGAAAATTTGAATTGTCGAAACACTCAATATGTTTAGGGATTTCAGTCAATCGCAAATCAGTCATTAATTGATTCAAAATGCGTTTGCTATGTCTTTCGGGATTCACTAAATCTTTTTGTTTTTGCTTGTCCAGTCTGTAATATTTTGCATTACGCTCCGATAATTCTAGCAGATGTTTTTTATCCCCTTTTTTTGGAATGGTAAATGTTATTTCAGGGATTTCCACATCGCACTCAAAAGGAAGGATGATCTCTTTAGATCTGCTATCAAATCGTTGTCTTAACTCGGCAATACCAATTCCTAAAAGCTTTTCATCTGTTTCTTCCAGTCGCTTTTTGATTTCAATAGTATGTGCTTGAAGAATGGCTCCATTGATCACCTTTAAGAAATTTACATAAGCTGATTTCTCATCGGTAATAATCGAAAATATATCCACATCATGAATCTTAGGATTTACGATAGTAGATTTACTTTTATAGCGATCAAGCAACTCAATTTTTTCTTTTACGATTTGTGCTTTTTCAAAATCTTGATCTTCTGCATGCGCAAACATTAGTTTTTTTAATTCGGCAGCAACCGTACTAATATTTCCTTTGATGATGGCTTTAATTTCGGCTATTGTTTTATCATATCTTTCCTCACTTT